>DASRMG010000068.1:0-2738 GCA_035648035.1 Desulfosporosinus sp.
ATATCTCAGACATCTGGTGATCATGCCGGAGGGGTTCCACCCGTTCCCATCTCGAACACGGAAGTTAAGACCTCCAGGGCCGATGATACTTGGGGCGCAAGCCCCTGGGAAAGTAGGTCATCGCCAGGTAAACATGCAAAAGCCATCTTAGGATGGCTTTTGCTATTCTAAAAATGGACAATGAACAAACTCTGCACTTTCTCATAGACTGAGTATGAGGTGAGTAAGATGTGGAGAAGATGGATTAGGGAATTAAAATTAGAACTACATTGGACGAAACGTAATATTATACGTCGTTGGCAATTGGATACTCCAATAGGAATTTTGGGCATAGTAATCTTGAGTTCAGCGTTATTACTTATTTTTGTGCTGGGAAACGGAATGGCTCAAATCTTCCGTGCGTTCATTCCATGGGTATCTGGGTCACGTGTTGGGGAAGTGTACTGGCAATCAATTGGGTTTGGAATAAAAACCAGCGTTTTGTTTCTTGTTTTTATTGGTTCGTTAATAATGTTTTTTACGCTGAAGTTTTCTGATCGTCGTTTTCGTAAATAATTCTTCTTCTTGTTCTAATCACATAAAAAATATATATCATATAATGTGGACAATCTGTATTTTATTGATTAACCGCGGTTCTTGCATTGAGCGAATGCTTATGTTAGAATTTATAGGTTGAAGGAGGTTGAATCCGTGGGTTTTTTATCAGGGATTACTGGTATGGAGCTGTTTGATTTAATTATGCTTCCGGTCCAATTTATCATTATCTTTTTCACCTTGTATTATTTTGTGCTTTCAATGTTTGGTCTGTACAGAAAACAGGAAATTAAGATCATTAAGCCTGAGAAGACCTTTGCCATTGTCGTCGCTGCACATAACGAGGAAACGGTCATTGGTCCATTATTAGAAAATCTGCTATTACTAGATTATCCCAAGGAATACTTTGACGTATTTGTTGTTGCCGATAACTGTACCGATAAAACTGCGATTATTGCGCGGAATGTCGGAGCCATTGTTCATCGAAGATTTAATACCGAAAAGAGGGGCAAAGGTTATGCACTAGAGTGGATGTTCCACCGTCTGTTTAAGATGGAACGCCAATATGATGCTATAGCTATTTTTGACGCTGATAACTTGGTAAAGGAAAATTTTCTTTTTGAAATGAATAGTAAGCTTTGCCAAGGACATAAGATCATTCAGTGTTACTTAGATTCTAAAAATCCCTTTGATACGTGGGTTACAAATACCTTCTCAATTGCCTTTTGGGTAACCAATCGTTTGATGCAGCTGGCAAGGTATAATACAGGCTTTCTCTCGAACCTTCTGGGTGGGACAGGCATGTGTATTTCCACGGACGTTTTGAAAGAATTTGGTTGGGGAGCTACTTCTCTGACGGAAGACCTTGAGTTCAGCATGAAAGCATTATCTCACGGAATTAAAACAACTTGGGCTCATGATGCAGTGGTCTATGATGAAAAACCCTTGACCTTTATGCAATCTTGGTATCAAAGGAAACGGTGGGCTCAGGGTCAAGTTGATGTGGCCGGGCGTTATTTTTTCCCGCTTATTATCAAAGGGATTAGGGAACGAAAATTGATGTATTTTGATGCAGCTGTCCATCTTTTTCAACCTGCTTTAGTCATGATTGCAAGCTTTTTTATACTGACAAATTTTGTATCTATACTACAAACACATTACACCCATGTATTTACACTGATGATGCCTTGGACAGGTTGGCAGATTTTGTCTGCCATAACATATCTCTCCCCTGTTGCGGCATTAGCCCTTGACCGCTTACCTTGGCGGGCTTATATAGGGATTATATTATATCCAGTCTTTATTTATAGTTGGATCCCTATTGTCTTTTTAGGGTTCCTCAACCGTAAGGATAAACAATGGTCCCATACTAAGCATACTCGCTCAATTAGTATTGAGGATGTTGCTAAGCAAAAAAAAGTATCTACGAATTAATTTGTTAAGATGGAAAGCTTACGCCTACAAGCTGAAGAAATACCAAACAAACCTTAATTTTAACCAAGAAATAGATCCCAAAAGTGGTAATTAAAAAATTGCTTTGACACGGTGTGTAATATTGTGTATACTGATAGTCGTCAGTCCTCGGGTGATTAGCTCAGCTGGTAGAGCGCCTGCCTTACAAGCAGGATGTCGGCGGTTCGAACCCGTCATCGCCCACCAAGTCGAAGCTATTGCCATATTAGGTGGAGACTGAGGGTTAAGACATAGATGTTGAGTAGACATCGACATGGCCCCATAGCTTAGCGGCTTAAAGCGCCTGCCTGTCACGCAGGAGATCGTCGGTTCGAATCCGATTGGGGTCGCCATACTATTTTGCCTCGGTAGCTCAGTCGGTAGAGCAGAGGACTGAAAATCCTCGTGTCGGCGGTTCGATTCCGTCCTGAGGCACCACGCGGGTGTAACTCAGTGGTAGAGTGTCACCTTGCCAAGGTGAAAGTCGCGAGTCCGAATCTCGTCACCCGCTCCATCATTATTCCCCCTGGCGGCATAGCCAAGTGGTAAGGCAGAGGTCTGCAAAACCTCTATTCCTCAGTTCAAATCTGAGTGCCGCCTCCAAACAATTTATGCCGATGTGGCGGAACTGGCAGACGCACGGGACTTAAAATCCCGCGGGCTTAACAGCCCGTACCGGTTCAATTCCGGTCATCGGCACCATATGGGTTTGTAGCTCAGCTGGTTAGAGTACCGCGTTGACATCGCGGGGG
>DASRMG010000069.1:0-4396 GCA_035648035.1 Desulfosporosinus sp.
ATATCTCAGACATCTGGTGATCATGCCGGAGGGGTTCCACCCGTTCCCATCTCGAACACGGAAGTTAAGACCTCCAGGGCCGATGATACTTGGGGCGCAAGCCCCTGGGAAAGTAGGTCATCGCCAGGTAAACATGCAAAAAGACTACCTCCTAAGAGGTAGTCTTTTTGTTCGTTTACCTGACATATGATCTCAGGGCCAACGAGACGTCACATTGCTCTACAGCGTGGGGCACCTATGCTGAAATGTAAATCTAGTATCCTTTAGGTAAGTTTATGATAAACTAATATCTACATGGGGGTATAATTTAGGATGGAAAATATAAATCACAAAGCATTATCGTTGAACGAAGAAGAAAAGAACCTTATCAGGGAATATGGGGCAGTGGTTCATTATCAAAAAGGACAAATTATTTTTTCTGAAGGTGATACTGCTGATCGGGTATATTTGATTGAAGAAGGATTTATAAAAATTTATAGGATTACCCCGGATGGTCGGAGAGTGACGGTTGGAAGCATGAGGACTTCAGGCGAACTGATGGGTCTAGCTGAGACGTTATATCATGGAGAACGTACTTGTTTCGCAGGGGCGATCAATGATTCTACTTTAGTCGTTGTGCGTAGAGCCCGTTTTGAGGAATTGCTTGGGAAGCAACCTTCCATCGCTATTAAAGTAGCGACAACTTTGGGAGTAAGAATGCGAGAGGCTGAGGGAATCATACAGGAAATGGTCTGTTTTCAGGTTCCGGGTAGATTAGCAATGTTACTTCTCAAAATGTCAGAACGAGCAGGCGTAGAAACAGAAACAGGTAGGAAAATTAATTTTCGTTTAACACATGAAGAAATAGCAGCAATGATTGGCACTTCTAGACAAACCGTCACTTCATTACTTAATATATTTAGGCAAGAAAATAGTATCCTTATTGAGGAAAAAGAAGTTTACATTATTGACATAGATAAGCTGAATAAATGGATTGTATAAGAAAGATTGGCACATCGATGCTGGTCTTTTTTAATTAATCGGAATCAGACAATTTTTGAATGCTGGTAAACAGATGTATAAAATGCAGATTAATTTGCAATAATTATATAATGTCATGCAACAGACATTAATAAGGTCATATATTTGACGTTATTAATGTCTATATGGAGACATTAATAACGTCAATAATTTGATATTTTATAACTAGGCGAAAAAACAACCATGTAGAGTAAAATGAAAGGAGACAAAAGCGAGGACTAAACAAAGTTTGGTTTGTAAGTGAAAACCAAACTTACAAGTGAGGCGGTTACCTATGAATAAGGTTTCTGAACTAGTGAAATTTCTTAAAGACCCCCACTCTGAGAAGGTCCAGCAATATAAAGGAAGGTTTCAGGAATTAGACGAGCTTTCACGGGTGGCAGTTGAAGTTGGGGATGCGGTGGCCTATAAGTCCGTTGAGGTAGAGATGAAAGAAGTCTTTTTCGATTACTTAACAGCTATAGTGGTAGATTCAATTTATAAATTAGTTCCGCACGTCCTTATAATTTGGGTAATAAGTATGAAATGGCCAATCATTACGATTCCATTTACAAACTGGCAGGTCAGCATGTTTGGTGCATACCTTCTCACGTACTTTCTATATCAAATAGGAAAAATAGTTAAAAAACCAATTAAGGCTAGAATTAATAAATTTGGTATACTTGGTTTTAATAGAGCAACAGAAGTCACCAAATCTTAAAAATTTACTGAAAATGGAGGAAATATGTTATGCATTTTGCAATATCTGGTGTAGACGCAAGTCCGATTGCTCTACTTCTTTGGGGTATTTTCGTTGGGTATGTTTTTACATCTGTAGGGGCTGCCGGGGGGATTCTGGCAGGCGTAGGTCACATGAGTATTTTCGGTCTTAAAAAAGCAAATATGATTAAACCTATGAATCAGATTTTGACACTCGTTAGTCCTATTGTTGGTACACCTCTCTATCTTCGAGAGAAGCGCATTGTTGTACCTACCGCTGTTGCTCTAGGCTTAGGTGGTATCGTTGGCGCGTTAATAGGATCATATCTCTCGCACTCCTTATTGAAAGATATGGGTACCTTCAAACCTTACTTCGGTATTTTCACATTAGGTATCTCGTTACGCATTGGTTATGAGTGTACTGCCAGATTCATGAATGGTCAAAAGTCAGTAAAAGCTGCGAATAATCTTTTTGCAGCCAAAGTTAAAGAACTAAAGGCTTCAGGTAAAATGAATGAGCTTAAGGAAATTGGCGTTAAGTTCAGTAAAATTGGAATTCAGAATACCTTTACTTTTGCAGGTCAAGAGTTTAAGTATAGTGCTATTATGGTCTTCTTTACAGGGATGGTAGTAGCTATTATCTCTGCGTCCTTAGGGGTTGGTGGTGGATTCTTACTGGTTCCTTTTATGACCAGTGTGATGGGATTCCCAATGTACATTGTGGCAGGTACATCCGTTCTATCCATATTGGTATCATCTTCAACCAGTATTCTAAACTATTTGTCTATGGGAAGTGTTCTAGATTTCCAGTTCTTGGCCTTTGAATTAGTTGGTGTAGCAATTGGTACAGTAGTAGCAGCTCGAGTGTCTAAGTATATCAATGCTCGTTATATGAAAATGTTCCTTGCAGTCATCCTGTTTTACATTGGTCTGAAGTATGTGTTACCGCTAATAGGTCTTAGTATCTAATTACCGGATAATTTTTTGCAATGTTTAAGTAAATAGGGGGCGGTCTAAATGAAATGTGCATCCTGTAAAATGAAGACTAAAAATATGTGCGACAAGGAAGGCTTTGATTGCACTGCAGGTAAGTATAACCTAGATGAATGTCTCGAAGAGGAAAACAAACCCTTTCACCGTGCTAGTGGGTGCTTTCAGGCTGTTTATGGTAATAACCTGAGTCGCCTTGATGAAGTCATTATGTTCGCTAAGAGAATGGGTTATAAGAAAATTGGTATGGCCTTTTGTATAGGCCTAGTGGATGAGGCTGCAGTTCTAGAGAAAATTTTGTCTCAACATTTTGAGGTATATTCTGCTTGTTGCAAAATAGGCGGGCTTAGAAAAGAAGATTATGAAATACCTAAGGTAAAAGAGGACAAAATTGAAGTTATTTGCGATCCTGTTCTCCAAGCCAAAGTCCTAAATAAGGATCAAACCGAACTCAACCTGGCAGTCGGTTTATGCGTCGGTCATGATATGTTATTCAATAAATATTCCGACGCCCCCGTCTCCACCTACGCTGTTAAGGATCGTATATTAGGTCACAATCCTTTGGCCGTCTGTTACTCGAGTTATCTTCGTAAGAAATATATGAATAAAAAGTACGAATAGCTCAAAAAATATTTTAACAACTCCGTCCTCTGGGATGGAGTTGTTTTTGTCATTGTTAGTAAAAAGGCTATTCTACCAAGGATAAAATAATTTAAGACAGTACAAGTGTTCTGATAATTGCAGCATATTTAACACAAAGAGAAAGAAAAGCATAAAAATGGCTTATAAAATATTGAAAGTAAGCTAATACTACGGTTTACAAGGCCTGCAGAGAAAACCATATTACCTGGTGAGGTGCAATGGATTAGCCGGTAAAGTCGCTTGTACTTAGCCACGCTACGTACGGGTATTGAAAAAAAACAAGTGATTATAGCTTGTCTTAAAAAATTCTATAGAGATTTATCTATAAAACATTTGACATTTTGGTGCCAAACAGCTATACTTAAAAAGTTCTCAAAAAGTGGCCCGTTGGTCAAGCGGTCTAAGACACCGCCCTTTCACGGCGGTTACACGGGTTCGAATCCCGTACGGGTCACCAACAGAATGCTAGGGTGATTAGCTCAGCTGGTAGAGCGCCTGCCTTACAAGCAGGATGTCGGCGGTTCGAACCCGTCATCGCCCACCAAAATAAGAATGGCCCCATAGCTTAGCGGCTTAAAGCGCCTGCCTGTCACGCAGGAGATCGTCGGTTCGAATCCGATTGGGGTCGCCATACAATTTATGTTTCTAAACTAAAATGGGCAGGTGGCCGAGTGGTTAAAGGCGACAGACTGTAAATCTGTTCCGCGAGGTACGATGGTTCGAATCCATCCCTGCCCACCATTAAGAAGCATATGTCAGTAATATCGTCGCGGGGTGGAGCAGTGGTAGCTCGTCGGGCTCATAACCCGAAGGTCGTCGGTTCAAATCCGGCCCCCGCAACCAAGGTATTGGGTCCTAGCGCAAACGCTCAGGCTTAATATATACCATAGGGGTGTCGCCAAGCGGTAAGGCACAAGGTTTTGATCCTTGCATTCGTTGGTTCGAACCCAGCCACCCCTGCCAGAACGGGCCATTAGCTCAGTTGGCTAGAGCACCTGACTTTTAATCAGGGTGTCCCGCGTTCGAGTCGCGGATGGCCCACCAA
>DASRMG010000070.1:0-3205 GCA_035648035.1 Desulfosporosinus sp.
TGCAGTAGCTTAAGGCTTCGATCAATCGGTCGATTTAGTCATTGTTCGGATTTTTCAATGGCTTATTTGTTATGACCTTTTTTCCTAAACCAAAATCAAACAATTATCCAAACAAATCATTGACTTTTATTAGCTGGTCTAGTCAAAGTGTCGCTTCATTTCGTTTAGTTAGGGACACGTTTACAGGATATAAAACCATTATATGAAAAGATTGGATAGATTTTATATAATAAGGAGGAATTGCAAGATATTGTAGCGAAACATATAGGTAAAAATAGTACATTAAGTGAGGATAGACGTTATGGGGAGAGAACTAATCGGTGGAGCAAAGTGGTGGAAATTCGACTTCCATAATCATACTCCTGCATCACATGATTATGGAAGAGCTTTAAAAGAACTAAAAGGTATTACACCGCGTGATTGGTTACTGAATTTCATGAAAAAAGAAATAGACTGTGTTGCCATAACCGATCATAATACTGGCTCATGGATAGATATATTAAAGAATGAACTACATCAAATGGAGGTAGAACAACCGAAAGGATTTCGTCCATTGTGGCTGTTTCCAGGGGTGGAAATTAGCGTTAATGGAGGAATCCACTTGCTTGCTATTTTTGATACTACAGCAACCTCTGAAGCGGTTTCTGGACTTTTGGGGGCGGTAAAATTTTTAGGTACTTATGGTGAAACATCTGATTGCACGACTACAACTGTTTCCGAGGTAATTACTGAAGTTGTAAGTAGAAGAGGAATTGCTATTCCAGCACACGTTGACATTGAGAGTGGGCTATTTACTATGCAGGGAAGTTCTGGACAAGGGCCTACTCTAACACAAAGTTTAAGTGCAGAAGGATTAATCGCATTGGAGATTCGAGACATTGGTTATCAGAAACCACAAATATACAGCGAGCTTAAACTGCATTTAGCTGAAGTTGTCGGATCTGATAGTCACAAACCTGAGGATGTAGGGAATCGTTTTACTTGGGTGAAAATGCAACGCCCTTCTTTTGATGGACTTTTCCTCGCTTTACATGATGAGAGTGATGGTATCCGCCATTGTCAACTCATTTCTAATAATCCAAATGATACTGGTGGAAGATTTTTTCTAAAAAGAATAACTCTTACTAAGGGACAAAGAGCTGGTCTAGGTCATCCTTTAAGTGTTGAGTTCAGCCCGTGGCTCACTTCTATAATTGGTGGTAGAGGTTCTGGAAAATCTAGTGTGCTGGATTATCTGCGAATAATTTTGAACCAAGTCGAGGGTTTGCCAGAAAAAATAAAAAAGGATTTTAAGGAGTTTGCACAAATTCCTGTAACTCGTGATAAACCGGGTATGTTACGTTCTGATACTGAGATTAGATTGGAGATGATTAAGGACGGCAGAGGGATGGCCTTAGTCTGGAAAGCCAACAACTGGTCGGAAGAACAGAAAAACGACTCAGGAGTGTGGGAGCATAGAGGTAGTCCAGGTAATGTTATTGAGAGATTCCCAGTTCGCATATACAGTCAGAAACAATTGTATGAGATGACTGAAGACCCATATGTACTCCTTAACTTGATTGATTCAAAAATAGATAAAGTTACATGGCAAGACCAGCGAGATGGTTTACAAACGGAATGGCTTGATTCAAAACGGATCGAACGAGAATTAAGGAAGCAACTTTCAACTGAAGAAGATATTATTGCAGAAACAAGAGACATTGATGCAAAGATAATGATGTTTGAGGAATCGGAACATAAACAAGTCTTAGAAGATTACCAAGCTAATCAAATCCTTAATAAAAATTTTAATGATAAAAACGACGCACTGGATCTCTTTGTTAGTGTACTGAAGGAAGCATTTATTCTAGCACCGGATGTTTCAATGGACGAGGATACTCGCATCCAAGTAGGAGCAGTTTCACTAGACGTAATTAATGAAGAAACGACGAATTGGCAGGCAGTAATAACGATATTACAAGACGCTATTGAAAAGACTGCTTTATCTGTAACGGCATGGAAAGAACACACAGATTTATTGCCCTGGAAAGTAAAGTTGAAAGAAAGCATAGTAAGATATGAAGAGCTAGTAGAAAAGCTTAAAGAAGCGGGCCAGGAGGACCCGAATGGTTATAGTGATTTGGTTAAAAAAAAGCGAAACCTTGACGAGAAGATTAGCGGTATGCAAAAAATGCGTTTGGATTTAAGTAGCCAGGAAGAGAAATCGCATCTTATAATAAAAGAGATTATTAAATGTGAAAAAGATTTAAGAGTTATGCGTAAGAGAGTAATAGCGAAATGGAACCACCCTGATTTCCAGAGAGAGATCCGTGTGGAGATGGAAGAGATGGGTAACGATAGACATGCCGAAGAGACCTTTAGAAAAATCATAAGAAAGTCGGGCAACGAGTATGCAAGGGATATTTGTGAAAGAGACGAAAATGGGAATCTAGGCAGCGGTTTCTTATTCAATTTGGTATCCAAAGAAGATCCGGAAGAGCGTTGGCGATATAGAGAGGAATACTTAACTAAACTGACCGATATTCCGGTGGACAACCCCAATGAACTGTCGAAACCATTTATTAGGCATGTTGATGCGCTAAGCCATAGTACACCAGAAGATTTAGACAAACTTTTAGTTTGGGTACCCGAGGATAGAATCATTCTTAAACTACTCAAGGATGGACGTTTAGAAGATATTGAAGTTGGTTCAGCTGGTCAGAGAACGGCGGGAATGCTTTCGTTGCTTTTGGCGTTAAACGATTGTCCATTAATTATAGACCAACCGGAAGACGATTTAGATACTAGCCATATTTCTAATCTTGTTGTGGCGGGTCTGCGTTTGCTGAAAACCAAACAACAGGTAATTGTGGTTACGCACAATCCTAATATTCCAGTAAATGGTGGAGCTGAACAGATTGTTGTAATGAATTTCGCAAATGGACAAATATGTGTGAGAAGAGTAGGCGCTTTACAAGAAAGAACAATTAGAAACGATGTTTGTGAGATTATGGAAGGCGGACAGAAAGCCTTAGAAAATAGATACTTTAGAATATCAAAGGCACTTCAGAGGGCGCCAGGTACAGTTTGATTAATGTTGTTAAGAAACATCAGTACCCACGTTCTGCGGAGTTGTCGGAATGAGGTTCTGAGTAGCTAGATTGAATTGGTAGGCAAAAATGAATTAGATAAGCTTTTAAAGAAAGGTGGTATATATTATGAGTCC
>DASRMG010000071.1:0-4113 GCA_035648035.1 Desulfosporosinus sp.
TATCTTCCCGAGTGAGATTTTGAAAGTCCATAGTAGATTCCTTCCGATCTGTTACTTGATAACTCTACAATAACATAAGCGGAAATGTTTGTCCAGATTATTTTTAAAATTTCGCTCGCCTGGGGTGGTGAGTAGTTACAATAAAAAAGCTCAATGGGGTTGTCCAAAGGAGGAAACTCTTTTAGCATACCATACTGTCTTTTAACTAAGTAAAGTAACTCGTGTAGAGCGAATTTCTTTACTTGTGATATTTCCTCATTCTTCTTTTTTTTCAGACCAGTAGAAAAAACCAACAGACATAAAGAAAATACAAACCCTGTCGAACATATATATGTGACTATTTCCTTTATGCGAACTATATCCAGCGTAAAATTCAAGGTGAAAATATCTTTCATTGGTACTAGGGAATTGCTCAATATAAGCCCGACGAAGCTGACTATTAAGCCGACAATACAACTCATAATATAGAAATGAGATCGTTTCATATAATTTTCTCCTATCTGCATAGATAGCCTATTTTCAAGTCGTTTCAAGTTTTCTTCCAAATCGTCTTCAGTCAAACTAATAACTAACGTTTGAGCTATATTGTTTATTATGGCAGTAACCTTTGCTAAATTGATTCCAGCAAAGAAGAACAATCTCCGCTTCATTTTAGCCTTTTCTCTTTTATTCCCCTTTACTCTAAGAAATAGTTGCTCATATGCGTTGTGTAAGGCCAATCCATACACCACTGGAAGGTTAAGAAAGAGTAATAATGTAGGCAATATAATTTTTTTAAGAGTGACTAAATTAAATAGCTGTTCTGGGGTTTGAAAAATATTTTTAATTGCATAGATAATAACAACAATCCCAAAAATCATAAATAAGCCGTCTAAGAAATGTTTGACTTTTTGATGGCTTTTTTCTCGCGATGCTATTGCGTATAAAAGGGCAACAAAAACTGTGCATGTGACAAGAAAAAACTCAGCAACTAATGCAAATGTCCAAAAATTCAATACAAATTGAACGATGACAATCAAAGCGATATTGTTTTTTATTAATTTTGTAAAGAAGTGGCTATTCTTTGCTTTTTCGATCGTCCTAAGAAAAAGAGGAATTTCAACAAATACGACCCAAAAAATAGTATATTTCAATAAGCCAACGTCCCAGAATCCAATCCAATAAAGGAAGTAAATACTCAAACTAAAAAAGCTTAAAAAGAAAATATAAAATATCACAAATTTGCGGCAAAATATTATTGAACAAGTAGACTTTATGAACTGCCGAGCAGGCTTTGTAAAAAGGGCAACGACAACACCAAGAAGTATCCAAGAGGCTATCGCGATTTCACGATTAGTAAATATTTCTTGCAAATAGCACATTGTATTCCCCCTCACATTTTCTGCAAATAGCTTATAAATACTTTAAGGGTTCGTTCGGTAGCTACATTTTTAGATGCAAGTTACATCTCATCACTTCACATAATTAGCAGAAAATAATAATTTCGAGACTCCGAAGCCCAACTTCCACTATCCGCGCCATGGACGACGCGACGTTTCTGCGACCAATTTCATTTAACGTCCCGTGTATTACCGAAGTCTGTTATTACATTCATATTCTCTCAGATTTTGGTAATACGCTGTTAGGCGATGTGCCCGCTACCCCAGATGGATTCTATCTTTCCTCATTAGAATTTTCATTTTGTCGTCCCATTAGGTCCAATACCTTAGCACGTTTTGAATATGCTTCAGGGGTACCAATAACCGCACCTTTATCGGTCAACAGGTAATTAAACTTCCACCGGCCATCGGAATCCAATAGAAATTGAACCTTTTCTGCATGTAGAGTCTTATTAAGTTCTTCCGCTTTAGAAAACGATTCCACTAACTCTTGTTCAAGTATTGCTGATAAAACTATATCTGGACTATTAGTTCGTACGACGAATTCAATAGTTGGCTCACCAGGAGCAACAAATACATATGTAACTGGTCTATTTTTTGGAACGGCATGTCGTAGAACTCCTGCAGTAGCAGTCTTTACCAACGGATAAAGTTTACCAAAGTCTTCGAAAATCGGCTCCAGAATTTTATCGCTGACCTTTTCCAGTATTTTTTGTCCACACAAATAGGCAATTATACCACTAGTCAAAGTAAAAATTAGCTGTGGGTCTGGGAGATATGCTTTGCGCATTATCTCACATTCTTTGAAATCACCCATTTCCCTAACTTCGGTAAGAAATTTGGTTAAATCATCTTTCGTATGGAAGTTTATAGGGTCATAATGAATCTCAATTTTTTCAGGAGGCAAAGTATCTTCTCCATTAAAGGGTCTTTGATCCGTCTTACTTTCTTGTATCATTGCCAAGGTACCGTCCGGCAACCATACCTCTTTAAAATCCTCAAAGATTTCTTGCGTAGCAACTAATCTATACTCTCCATCTTCCATCCGCTCTACACTTGCTTTGATTATTTCCCTATAGGGGGAAGTGTAACATCATGCTCAATGCTAAGACGAGGCACAGTATCTCCGTCGATTTGATCAACAGCAGAGTCCAACGCCTCTTTTGTCATCCTCATATTGTGGCGGTCAACATGTGTGCTAGCAATAACAGCTCTCTGTTCCATGTTCTCTCCTCTCTTCCATTTAACTTTCACGCGGGCATTTCGCCTAACGATGGATTACCGACATGTGTCGTATCTCCTCTAATTTCATAGGGTGTATCCGACATATGTCGGTAATACTCCCTGTAGAAGCATAACCTATTATGATAATTTTACAAATGAATTCATCGATAATCTTCTGATTTCCAACGTCGCATTATAGATATAATGGCTACACCAATCCCCAACAATTCTCGCATGGAAGCATGACTTTCTGCGTACATTATTACTCCTCAGCTTGGCAATCAGTTACGTTTTGTCAACCAACAATGAGAATACATCAGGACTTCACATCGATTTACGTCGACGGTTTTCCTACTCACCAAATAATTTGCTTCTAAATACTTCCACGTTTTTCCTTCATTTCCTTCCAAGAAAACAAAACTATTTCAATAATATTACACCACCATTGATAACGCCTATACAAAAGGGTACCACTGAACTGCCCGCAGGCAGAACCCGCATGCCGCGCTTTTTCGTGCGCGCGGCATGGTCCGTCTAGCGACCCAGCATATGCCTAGCCATCGTCGAACCTGCCAGTGTCGAGCTCTCCATCTTCAAACCTGCTAACACTACACTGGGCCATAAATACTCAACAATCATATATAATAAGTTCTATTGGCTTCTTCGTCGTTCCTCGTTGGTACGGGTGCCGCCCTCGCGGCAACCGTGCCGATCTGGCCATCGTCGTTCCTAGCCATGCATGACGAGGGGGGCTTCCCTCCCACGACCTTGTATTCGTCGAACTATCGAACCAACGTTTCATGGGGTTATTGGTCTATGCCCCCTGCTTCAGCTGTGGGGCACGCGACTATTCGTCAAACAATGCAGGCTTGAGCGGCTAGGACCAACTGCGCAGGCAAGAAAGGACTGTGCAGCTCATATTTCAGCCAAAATGACTAGCAGCGCTGTCCGTTCTAATTGCTGTTTTGTTTGCTTCAGCATTATGAGACCAGAAATTATGCCAATAAAACAGCGTACCTCAACCCCAAACAAAACATGACCGAGAGGACCAGGCTGCCGCTCACAGTTCTAGCAGTAATAATAGTAGCCTAGTCCTCGGCAGCTGGTAACTCATGCTTGAACCGTCCTTAACCACAAATTGCCCAAAAGTTACCCTAGCTTGGAGGGCGTGCCAACCGAGCGGAAGCGAACCCTAGACTTATAACGCAAGCCATAACCGGTCCAAGACTTGCATGAGAAGGGGCGGGTCCCCCACCGTTCTTAGCTGCAACGTTGGCCCGGACGTTCCCCTGGACTGCCGCTTATCATTCACCAGGATTACCTGCAGCAATTCAGCCAGCATGACTAGCAGCCCAGTCCGGTCTCATGCCTCATCCACGTATGACCGACGTGGGAGGGAATTCGTGAACGGACGGCCCGCAGGCCGAACCCGCTAGCAGGCCGCGCTTTTTCGTCCGCGCGGCATGGTCCGTCTAGCGACCCAAAAAAGTGCCAAAATGCAGTATACGAG
>DASRMG010000072.1:0-16587 GCA_035648035.1 Desulfosporosinus sp.
TGACATAATGAAGCTCTCCCTGCTTTAGCAAGCGTTTTAACCTCATCATACATTATCGCTCAGGAGTTGTCCAGCATAAAAATATAATTACATTTTAAATACTCAATTGGAAATTTCTGTTTTTTTAGAATATGAGTTATATATGAAAGGAGATTTTTTATGATTACCGTAAAATTCACCTATGCCGACGGAACTGTTACTGAAACCGATACCAATGTAACCCTTGAGTATGCTAGGGATTATTTCTTGGGCTTCACTTTTGATATTGGTACCAGAATAGCTAGTAACTTGCAAAAGTGTGTAAACGTCGAATTGATTGGGGGGGTGACGGGTGAAAGCCCGTAAATTATGGAAAAGAAGACATTTGAATTCACAAAATCGGTCTGTGAGAGATATGACATCCATTTTGAGCATGGAGGTTGGGCAATATTCACTATTGACGAAAATGGTGGTTTGTTTAATTGTCACTCTGATTATGGTGATTACAACTATTCATGGCCGAATCATGGGTGTAAGCTATTTAAGCACTTTATCCTTGATCTTGCCAGAGATACTAACTATTTTCTAGGAAAAGTGGCTAAAAGGGATTACTTTGATTCCAATAAAGCTGTGGAGCAATGGAAATCAAGAATAATCGAGATAAGAGAGGATGGAGAATGCACAAAAGAACAGGCCCGTGATGCTTGGACCTTCATTACCACGGGTATTGACGTAACTCTTTCTATTGGTTATCTCCAAACGATGATTTACGGGAGCAAAGCAATTTCCGCTATATCAGAGGAGCCGTGGTACGACTTTGAAATGGATAAAGATTACTCGCCTCAAGCAACCTTCTTTGCGCATGAAATCATGCCGATGCTTGCCGAAATACTAAAAAAGGAAATTGAGTTAGTTAATCAGGAACTCGATACGTCACTTATTGGGAAAGGTGGTGACGGGTTTACGCCCGTAAATTTGCAAAAGTTTAAATATGCACAAATTAAGGACCTATTGAAAAACGGCCAAAAGATAATTGCCCGAATAGGGCGTGCCGGAAGAACATGCGTTAACTGGAAATCACCCGAAGAATATACCCTTTTCGTTCAGCGAAACAAAAGTGGTGAAATAGTAATCCTCGGAATAAAGGAAGCGGTATGGGCTGAGTATAGCCCAAATGATTATGAGGGGGATAACATCTTTCTCACCGAGGATTATTACATGGAGGTACTTGACTGGCGTATGGAAAGGGATAAGCAATAGAAACACGCCTAACGAAAAGGGGGTGACGGGCTTTCGTGCCCGTGAATCATGCAAAAGAAAGTGTTTTTCGTGGACATCTGCAACACGCTTGCGAACGTAAACGAGCAACTAAACCTTATAGGGTTTCAAACGGACGTTTATCCTGCACCAATTCCAGCGGAGGTATTAACTGAGGAACTATTCCGTCAGGCTAAACCGATACAAACGGTCGTTAATCTGGTAAAAAGGCTGGTAGACCGGGGTTATTCCCTGGTCTACCTCACGGCCAGATCAGAAAGCGTGCGGGAAGTGACACTGGAATGGCTAAGAGCTAATGCCCTTCCAGCTGGTCCAGTGATTCATACCAACGGTCGGCTGAAAGGCGAAATAGCCTTAGAATTGGTACACGTGGATTGGATCGCTGGAGCAGTGGAGGATAGCCCCTATGAGATTATGGGATATATACGTTCCATTCCGGGGATAAGGTTGCTTGTTCCAGAGTGGCCGCACAATGAGGGGATAACAAAGGGCATACGCATACCACTCCTAAGAAAAGCGGTTGCGTGCTGAAAAAAGAAGAGGTCAAAATGTGCGATTAAAAGATGAGTTTGACAAAAACCCTATAGTAAGAGCTTTTGTCACCTTTCACAGTATGGTATAATCTTACAAGGGGAAGAAAGGGGACGGTACTGTGAAAACAATGCTCAACACATTAGTTGACAAAATCGTAGAATCAGTAAACCCCGATAAAATAATCCTTTTTGGGTCTAGGAGCAAGGGACAAGAGGGGCCAAACAGTGATTATGATTTTTTGGTATTAAAACGAGACGTAAAAAATCGCCGCGCTTTGTCTCAACAGTTGTATCGAACACTTGTCGATATTCCAGCCGCCGTAGACATCCTTGTGGATACCCCTGAAAAAATAGAAAGATATAGGGATACTCCAGGATTCGTGTATGCTGAGGCTGCAAAAGGGCGTGTCGTCTATGAGCGATGAGTCGTGGAGATTATGGTTTCAAAGAGCAAAAAGTAACCTTGCAAGGGCAGAGCTTGGCAAACAAACACAAGATATTTTATACGAGGATCTTTGTTTTGACGCTCAGCAGTCAGCTGAAAAGGCACTAAAATGTGTTATGGTATTTATGGAAATAGATGTCCCGAAAACTCATTCAATAGGATACCTTATTACCCTAATTCAGGATTCTGAGAAAATTAGTGTTCCTGAATCCATCAAAGAGGCAGCAATTCTCACTGACTACGCAGTAACAACTCGCTACCCTGGAGACTGGGAGCCAGTGAGCGAAGCCGAATATAGGCAAGCAGTAGCACTGGCTAAGGATGTTTTTCAGTGGGTGTCGTTGATTGCTAATAAGGACCGGGAAAAATAACGTGGTTAAAACGTCAAAAAAGGACCAGCTTAAATAGCTGGTCTTTGCGTTTCCCTATTAAGTATTGGTAACGAAAAGTAAAAAAGGGGGACTGGATCATGACCAAAAACGAGGCTCGAAATACGTTAGTCATGCTGTCATATGGAACACTAGCGTCGCTAACGGGTGTCAGGGAATTCGACAAGCTTGACGATCTACTATCCGCCAAATTAGATACCATTGAGAATACCGATGTAACCGAGTGTTCAGAGTGGCAGGATGTTTGGAGGAAATTGGAGCAAAAAGGAGCTGAGAAAAATGCCACTCATTGTCGGCTGTAAATGCGGGAAGAGCCACGTGGTATCCAAGGAACTGGATCGCGACTACGGCCAATATTATTGCGTAGTTGAATGTGAGGAATGTGGCTACTATTGGGAAGGTTATATGGGATATTGCTGAGATAATATCAGTAACATCTATCGCTTTATCCTAACAAAGAGTTCTTGATTGTGCGAGTGTGATATTTGCAGGTAGCAAACACACTCGCTTTCTGATTTCGGCGTTAAACCCCACGCTATGCGTGGGAGAGCGGAATAAGGGGTACCGATACCCATGATATAACAGCCCTCGCAGAGGGCATCCAAAAAGACACTTTGAGTTTATTCAAAACAGTACATGTTTGTAGACACTAGTTTTGTGTCCGTTGTTCAACGCTACGAAAAAAAGAAAAGTATGGGCTTAATTCTTGTTCGAGAGATGTCTAAGGCCACGTGTTGTGAAAGCCTTGCAACCGCAAAACCCCTTTAGGGGTAGCAAGTACCAATGCCCTTACAGGGCGTAACGTCAAACCACCCGTTGAACGGGTGGTGCGTGATTTTACCACAAGATTACATCAAAAAATAAAAAGTAACTTGTGGTAATCATTGAGCATCATTGTTTACATCGACGGCGAATCTAATGTTCCTTCACGTAATCGTTTAAAATATTGTCATTAAAATACAATAGTCGTTCTACTTTAGTGTTTGAATATGATACGTTGTGGTCTTAGCGTCTGATTATGGCAAGGTACGTGAACTACAAAAAGGAATATTGATGGCTTACGAACAAGATTTTTCAAAACATGCACCCAATGAAACTGTGCCGCGAATCCTCCAGGTATAACAATATAGGCTTGAGGTTCAGGAACAAGGACATTCCCTGAGATATGTATACGAAGAGAGAAGTCGCGTTATAAGCGACTTCTCTCTTCGTATACATATCAATAACGGTTGTTCGAGTAGCTCTTTTTAAAGGAGTCGAGGTGTAAGCTTGGAGTCTAACGGATACTATTTAGAGAAGGGACAAAAAATGCCTAGCCAACATGGGATAAATAGACGAAATATTATGATATAGTTAGATAGTCTCACTAGATATTTTTTAATAAAAGATCTGATAGCATAAATATAAGTCTTTGGGATTAGGGGGGGCACTTGTATGGACAATACCGATAATACAGAGACCAGGGATTTAACGGTACTTATGAATGAACTGCATTCAGTTCTTGACTCGATTTATAGTGGAATTATAGCTGTCGATAAAAAAGGACGAATATCGTTTATTAACCGAGCTGCAGAGAAATTTGTCGGTACCAAACAAAAGGTAATTGGTCGTGATATCAACGAAATAATTCCTTCTTCTAACATTAAAGATGTATTACTAAATGCCCAACCGCAATATGGCATTAAGATGAATATTGCGGATAAAACAGTACTAACCAATCGCACTCTGATCATGACCGATGGACAAGTGACCGGGGCAGTCGGTACTTTTCAAGATATTACTGACTTAGAGCTCATTTCACATGAAATGCATTCCGTTCGTGAACTCAACAGTGAATTAAATGCATTGATCGATTCTTCTGCTGACGGGTTGGTTATTACCGATGGGGAGGGTACTATAATCCGAATAAATAAAGCCTATAGGATGATGATCGGTATTCCTCTTAAAGAGGAGTTAACAGGGCAACCTGTGACAGAACTCGTAAGTAAAGGTTACTTACCTGAACTTGTCACGTCAAAAGTATTAAAAACGAGGTGCTCAGCTACTATGATCCAAGAGATTAAAGATAAAGAAATACTTTTCACCGGAACCCCTGTCTTGAATAACGACGGTAAGATTGTGCGTGTTATTGCCAATATACGAGACTTAACCGAACTTAATTCCCTTCGACGAAACCTTCACATAATATCCAAGAAAATGAAACAATACCATTCAGAACTATCCCGCTTAAAAATTAAGGCACTTGAAGAAGGTTTTATCTTTAACAGTCCAGAAATGCAAAAAGTTCTGGAGTTATCCATTCGAGTTGCACGAGTCGATACGACCGTACTCATAACAGGCGAATCTGGTGTTGGTAAGGAAATTATTGCCAGGATAATCCGCGAAACCAGTAAGCGTTTTTCTGGAGCCTTCATCAAGGTAAATTGCGGAGCCTTGACCCCTTCTCTTGTTGAGTCTGAACTCTTTGGATATGAAGAAGGGGCATTTACGGGAGCTACTAAAAAGGGAAAGCCTGGAATCTTCGAAATGTCTTCTGATGGGACCTTATTTTTAGACGAAGTAGGCGAACTAGCTCTTGACCTTCAAGTTAAATTATTACGAGCAATTCAAGAGAAGGAGATTACTCGCTTAGGAGGAACCAAGAGTATTCCCGTTGATATACGATTGATCACTGCCACGAATCGCAATCTAGCTCAGATGGTAGAAGAGGGAAAGTTCCGGAAAGACCTTTTTTTTCGCTTAAATGTTGTCAATATTAACGTTCCACCGCTTCGTGAACATGTCACCGATATTCCTATATTAGTTGATCACTTTGTACGCCGTTTCTCCCAAAAATATAATCTCGAACGTAAAGTTTCGCCTGAAATCTTACATGCCTTTGCAGAACACGAATGGCCTGGAAACATTCGCGAACTTGAAAATACAATTGAGCGTATGGTTATCTTAAGTCCCACCGACTGGTTAGATAGTTCACTTTTTAATGTTTCTACAAAGAACCCACCAAAGTCTGCTATGTCATTCAGTACATTAAGAGATGCTTTAGCGGAAACGGAAAAGAAGATGATTTTACAAGCTTACCAATCAACTGGCAGTACTAGGAAGGCTGCTAGGTTATTAGGCATTAACCAATCTACTGTAGTACGGAAGCTTAAGATCTATACAGATTAAAATCCAGTGATGTCGAGAAGCATCAGTGATTGACCAGAGCATCAGTTGTTAAAACGGAAAATATCCTTAGAGATGGGCAGGAAAATTCCACTTAGGGACGAGCAGGGGTGATGCTTTAAAGCATCACCCCTGCTTTTTCGTTCTTATTGCACGTTAGCACTGTCAATGAATAACGCTATATTCTGAGAGAGGACGGGCAATTGAAATAATTATCAGACTAATCTGCCTCTTGGCACGTTCCTTGCATTAATACAATGTGAGCGCGCATCACAGAAAGCCGGCATGATTCGGTTGTCGTCCTTGGCTAAGGGAAAATGTAATAAGGGGGGTTATTCATGAGTAATTTATCAACTACTTCATCGAATGAAAATCCTATTCCTAAAGGAGGCGTAAATGAAAACAAACCATCCAGAGCCCGTTTCTCAATTGTTACCTTAACATTTTTAAGTATCGTTATCGCTTATATGGATAGAGCCAACCTATCTGTGGCTTCAGCTGTAATCATGGAGGAATATGGATGGAACACGGCTCAATGGGGTTCAATTCTTTCTGCTTTTTTTGTAGGCTATCTCATTTTGCAAATTCCTGCAGGATGGCTCGCCGATAAAATCGGCGGAAAAAGAATTTTAGCAGCGGGTGTCATTTGGTGGTCAATATTTACTGCAGCTACCCCTTTGGCTAAAAACCTAAGTAGTATGTGGATATTGAGAGCATTCATGGGGCTCGGTGAAGCCGTAACCTTCCCAGCAGAAACCGCGATAGCTTCAAAATGGGTGCCAGTCAAAGAAAGGGCTCGCTCCCAGGCGTTGAATTTATCCGGTATGGCTTTAAGCCTAGCTATATCAGTCCCGATCAGTGCTTGGATTATTAATGCCTTTGGCTGGCATGTTGTCTTCTACTTCGGTGCGGCCTTAGGAATTATTTGGTCAATTTTCTGGCTATGGTATGCCAAAGATCATCCTGCAGACCACCCCAGGGTTAATCAGCAGGAACTCGAATTGATACGACAAGGCCAAGGAGAAAAGAAGGAAAGTGCTTCGGACTGGCGTGTGGTTTTAAAATCAGGTCCAGTGTGGGCATTAGGAATCAACTATTTTTTCCATAATTACACTTGGTATCTCTACTTGACTTGGCTCCCGGGATATCTCGTAATGGCTAGACACTTCAGTATCATGAAAATGGGCATTTATGGCATGCTTCCTTATCTTGGAGCATTCGTTGCCACGAATCTCGCTGGCTATGTTTCGGATCGTATGATCCCAAAAATTGGGGTGACTCGAGCTCGAAAGTCCATTATGTATGTTGCATTCGGAGGTAGCGCCTTGTTCCTTTATCTTGGTGCGATGGCGGCCACCGGAGAAATGGCAGTTTTGTGGATAACTCTCGCCGTATCCTTCCTATCCATGAACTTTTCATCATTCTGGGCACTCCCAATTGATCTTGGGCCAAAGAACGCAGGGTTGATTTCTGGGTTCATGAATACTTTTGGCACAATCGCTGGAATCGCCGCTCCTATCGTCACCGGATTCATCGTCTATGCAACTGGTTCTTGGATCTATGCTCTAGGTGTTGCAATCGTCTTGTCCATTATTGGAATCTTCGTCTGTGCGTTGTTCGTTTCTGGAGAACCACTTGTTGATTAAAGGGAGGGAGTACTATTGAGACGCAATACAAAGATTCTTTCTCTAAAAGAAGCTGTTTCACTGATTAACGATGGGGATCAAATATTTACCGGCGGTTGGACTGTGGTTCGTCGTCCGATGGGACTCGTTTATGAGATGGTCCGACAGCGCAAGAAAAACCTGTACCTCTGCGCGAACCCCGGTGGTCCAGAAGTGGATCTTCTCATCGGTGCAGGATGTGTTTACCTTACTGAGATCAACTATATCGGGCATGAAGTGTTCGGTCATCCTTATAATTTCCGTCGAGCTCTTGAAAATGTAGATGAACCCCAGTACTTCCATGATGATTGGACAGTCCAGACCGGAGCACTAAGAATTTTAGCAGGCTCGATGGGACTGCCTTTCCTTCCTACTCGTTCCTTAAAAGGATCGGATATCGCTTTACCCGCACTTGATCCCTTGAAAGACAAACGCAGCTCCGACCCCAAATTACCCAACCGAAAAATCGAGGTGATAAAAGATCCTTTCTGGGAGGGTGACGAGATCGTGCTTGTTCCAGCACTTCGGCCCGATGTATGCCTGATCCATGCCCAAGAAGTCGGGGAAAGCGGCACCGTACGGATTCAGGGGGGGACTTTCTTAGATTACCACGCAGCCTTGGCTTCCAAGCTCGTTATTGTTTCCGCGGAACGGATTGTTCCTGAATCCGAGTTGCGTCAATCTCCTGAATTCAACGCTATACCTGGTCTCGCCGTTGATGTCATCGTCGAACTCCCTCATGGTGCTCATCCTACAGCGTTGTATGGTCACTACGACAATGACCCTTGGTGGTTTAAGGACTATCTTGCGGCCTCCAAGCAAGAAGATCTTTTTCAGAGTTGGCTTGATGAGTGGGTATTTGGACCAAAAACTCATGAAGAATATCTGACGAAATTAGGATCAAAACGACTCGAAAAACTTCGTTCCGATCCCAATAAAGGGTATAACCCAGACATTCGTCGTCGTCTAGATAAGCTGGAAGAGGTGGTCAAACAGTGAATCGATACAGCAGCGTGGAAATGATGGCCATTGCTGGTTCGCGGTTAATCACAGATGGAGAGGCAGTACTCGTGGGCACAGGTTTACCTTTAGTGAGTACACTTCTGGCAAAACACACTCACACTCCAAACGCAGTGGTCCTCATGGAATCAGGACTTTATGATAGTAATCCAGAATCACTTCCATTTTGTGTCGCTGATCCCCGCGGGGTATATCAGACCCCATGGATCGGAAGTGCAATCGAAATTATGGGGCAATTTTTACAAAACAAAATGGTGGACATCGGATTTTTGGGCGGGGCCCAAGTAGACCGTTTTGGCAACCTCAATTCAACCTGCATCGGCGACTATGCCAAACCGACTAAACGGTTTGAGGGATCAGGTGGGGCATGTGACATTGCGATTATGGCTCTTAAAACCATTATTATCATGACCCACGAAGTCAAACGTTTCGTAGAACACGTGGACTATCTGACGAGCCCAGGTTGGATGGTTCACCAATATCCCGATGGGAAGCTTGTTTCCCGTGAGGAGGCTGGCCTGTGGGGAGGACCCTATGCCGTTGTATCGACTCTTGGGGTCATGAAATTCCATCCAAAGACGCATGTAATGTATGTTGAGAGCTATTTTGCAGACATGGGAGTGACCCCAGAAGAGATTAGTCAAAACACGGGATTCCTAATTAATGTAAGTCAAGCGAAACCGTTAGAACCTCCCACGGAAGAAGAACTGAACGTTCTCCGCCGAGTGGTGGACCCTGAAGGAATATTCATGAAATATTAAGCTCCGGAGAGGCAAGGAGGGGAGCAAACGTGCAGGAGCGTATCCAGCAGTTGCAAAGTAAGATGTGCGAGGAAGGTTTCGCCGCGGCCATCCTTATGCATCCACGTGACATTTTCTACTATGCGGGAACAGGGCAGCCCTGTAATCTCATCATCCCAGCTAGAGGAGAAGCGATCCTCCTAGCGCGCCGTGTCTTGGACTGGGTAAAAGCAGATGCGACGGTTTCTAATGTTAGGCAGGGGAAAGGACTTTCAGAAATCCAAGCAATTATCGAAACGGCAGGGATTTCAAAGCCAGGATCCTTACTTGGACTTAGCCTAGATGTCTTACCAGCACAACTCTATCTAAAAATTCAAAAGACATTTCCCTCGTTTACCTTAGGTAACATTTCTCCTTTGATCCTTGAGCAGCGGCTTAGCAAAGAATCTTCGGAAATCGAGATAATCGGGACGGCTGCGTTGCTTTTTAGCCGGGCACACGAAGTCATTCTCAACGAATTACGTCCCGGTGTCACTGAACTGGACCTCGCAGCCAAGATTTCCGCAGCTCTGCGCCAAGGTGGACATGATGGAATTTTGCGGTTCAGACGCTGGGATGCTAGTCTGCCTTCCGACGGCATCCTCGCTGCTGGGGAAAATACTTGGCGAATTTCCGGACATGCCATGACTGTGACCGGAGTGGGATTAAGTAAGGCTTATCCCTGGGGAGCGTCCAATAACCATATTCAAACGGGGGATCTTGTGGTCGCCGATCTGGGCCTCAATTATCACGGATATCACGCCGATGTGGCACGAACGTACGTGGTAGGGAGAGCCGATGCGAAGCAAAAGCATATTTTTGATGTTGTGCTTGAAATCCAAAATACAGTGCTACAAGCTGTCAAACCGGGTGTAAGGGGTTCAGAGCTCTTTCAGGTCGCACGAAAAACAGCTTTGAGAAGGGGGGTCGAAAAATTTTTCCAAGGGTTTGGGGAACTGCAAGGCGATTATATCGGACATGGGGTAGGATTAGAACTTGACGAACCTCCAACCATTGATTCCCAATGTACTACACTCATTAAGGAGAATATGACCCTGGCCTTTGAACCTAAAGTAATTATCCCCGGGTGGGGGGCCATCGACTTAGAAGATACAATTAGAGTAACTACTTCAGGTTATGAATTCTTATCTTTGATTCCTCGTGAATTATTCGAGGTGACCTAAGATGAATCTAGATGCATGGATCTTAGAATATCAATGGAGATGCTAAATATGGAAATGTTAATCAAAAGATTTATGCAAAAGGACCGGTTGGCTCTTAGTAAGTTGATAACGATGGTCGAGAATAATAGTCCTCTAATGCTTGATATTATGGAGGCTATCTATCCTCTAACAGGTAAAGCTCACGTTCTGGGAGTCACAGGTCCCCCGGGAGCGGGCAAGAGTACACTTGTTGACAAGTTGATCCGTACTTTTCGTAGTGAAGGTTATAGTGTAGGTGTTCTATGTGTAGACCCCAGCAGTATTTTTAGCGGAGGAGCATTCCTTGGCGATAGGGTGCGAATGGAGTGGGCGTATAGAGACGATGGTGTGTTCTTGCGGAGTTTGGCTACCCGCGGTGCGCTTGGAGGTTTAGCACCAAGGACGAGTGAAATCATAAAGATTATGGATGCCTTCGGGATAGATGTCATCATAGTCGAAACAGTCGGTGTTGGCCAAATGGAAGCGGACATAATGAGGTATGCCGACACAAAAATAGTTGTTTCTGTTCCGGGATTAGGGGACCAAATGCAAGCATTAAAAGCCGGAATATTGGAAATTGCCGATGTTTTTGTAGTTAATAAAGCCGACATTAATGGTGCGCGAGATGTAGTCGATGACCTACAAATGATGTTGCATTTAAGAAAAGACAGTGACTGGACGCCAGAAATCGTCTTGACGGAAGCACTCAATGATAGGGGTATCATTGAACTATACCTAGCTGTCCAAAGACACAAAGATTATTTATCCAAATCCGGGTTGAGAGAATTACAGACTAAGCAGCGCCGTGAAAACACTTGCCATTATGCTATGCAAGAAGTGTTGAAAAACTATATGGACAAAAGTCTCGAGGAGGTCGAAGAAATAAGAAATATTTTACAGACTGTTCGAGAAGGGGATATAAATCCATATAAAGCAGCCGATGAAATCATGAAGATCCTCTTAAAATGCAACTAATGGAAGGAGAATAAGTAAATGTCAAATAATGAGCAAAAGAAAACAACGGCAGAAATACTCAATGATAATTTGAAAAATAAAGGAAAGAGTCAAGTCTACGATCCAACCTATCTGAAAAAAGTTAAAGAAGGGTTAGATAGTTGGAAAGAAAATGTAGTAAAACCGGAGGTTCTCAAGAATTGGGAGGCAGTACCCTTAACGGTTCTGGGTTCTGAGATTCCGAGGGAAATGGTATACACCCCCTTGAGTATTGCAAACAACGATTATGAGGAACAATTAGGTAATCCTGGCGAAGAACCGTTTACCAGGGGAATTCATAGCAATATGTACCGCGGCAGGACCTTTACTCAGCGTCAACTTGTCGGCTTTGGGGGCCCTGAAGATACTAATGCAAGAATAAAATATTTGTTGGATCATGGAGCCACAGGCATAAACCTTCTTTTTGATATGCCTACTATTCAAATGTATGATTGTGATGACCCCATGTCCACAGGTTCAGTTGGTTCCTGCGGCGTGAGTGTAAACCACGTCAAGGACTGGGAGCTGCTGTATGAAGGTATTGATATAGCCAAAGAAACTTCCTCCATAGTAACCCACTACCCCTCAAATTCTGCCTGCCTGTTTCCTATGTATTTAGTTATGGCTGAGCAAAGAGGTATTCCTTGGGATCAACTCAAGGGTAGTATACAAAATGATATGACTCTCGAAGAACTTGTTCGCAATTCATCCGAATATATTCCGCCCAAGGATTGTTTCCGAATTGAGTGTGACAATATAGAGTTTATCCGGAAGAATGTGCCAAATTGGAACTTTATTACTATTAACGGCTATAATTTTCGAGAATTCGGTACCTCAGGTGTAACTGAAATGGCAGTTGCTGCCGCTCACGGTATGGCGATTATGGACGAGATGTTGCGCCGCGGCTACGAAGTGGATTGGGTGGCAGAAAGATTAGCATTTTTCTGGTCTGGCGGTATGGACTTCTTTGAGGAGGTAAGCAGACTTCGGGCCATGAGAAGACTCTGGTACAGAATCCTAAAATATAAGTACAAGGCTAAGAAGGACCGTTCAACGTGGATGAGATGCCATTTGCAGACCTCCGGCATAAGCCTGGTCAGAGAGGAACCGTATAACAATATTATCAGGTCATCTTATGAGGCACTTGCTGCTGTTCTGGGCGGGGTACAATCTTTACATGTGGATTCTTTTGATGAGGCTATATCGGTTCCTTCCGAGAAAGCATCCTTAATTTCCCTGCGTACACAACAAATTATTGAGCATGAAACAGGAATTACTTCCGTAGTTGACCCATTAGGTGGGTCGTACTATGTGGAAGCTTTGACGAATGAAATGGAAGAAAGAATCTTAGCTGAAATTACAGAGATAGAACAACAAGGTGGTTATGTGGAAGCTATAGCCAACGGCTATCTATCTCGGAAAATTTTTAATTACATGTATAAAGAACAAACGAGAATTGAAAAAGGTGAAATTAAGATTGTGGGTCATAACTACCAAAAGAGTGGTGAAGGAGAAGATTTTGAATCCTTCCGCTATCCAGAAGAATGTGAAGCAAGACAACTAAAAAGTCTGCATGAACACAGGCAGAATAGGGACAATGCAAAGGTTGAGCAGGCCCTTGAGGAATTAAGAGTTGCCTGTAAAGATGGCAAGAACATCATGGAATACACGGTTAATTGTGCCAGAGCTGGTTGTACGGTCGGGGAACAATGGAAAGTATTCAAAAATGTTTTTGGTCTGTGGAAAAAGCCCAGTTTATTTTAGTTGAAAGGGGAGGACAACATGGAAGATAAAATAATTAAAGTGTTAATGTGTTGCCTAGGGCCAGAGACTCATAACCGTGGCATAATTTTAGTGAGTAGTTTTTTGAAAGAAGAAGGTATGGAAGTAGTCTACATGGGTAATACCACTGCGGAAAATGCGATCAAAGCAGCGACAGAGGAAGACGTTAAAATAATCGGGGTCAGCTCACTGTCGGGAGCCCATCTGCGTACGGGTAAACGCCTCTTAGAATTGGCAAAACAAAAAGGGCTTGATAAAAGCATGGCCTTTGTAATTGGTGGAGTTATACCACCCAGTGATGTAAAAACCCTTAAGGAAATGGGCTTCCATAATGTTTGCGTCAGTGGAACGAAAAGGGAAGAACTCGTTGAAGTTATGAAGGATGCAGCGAATTCAGTCGGGGTATATCACTTTTAATATTCAATAACATCCGAATCGAGGAGGAGATATTAATGGAATTAAAAGACAAGGTTGCAGTTATTACAGGTGCTGGGAAAGGAATTGGGCGAGAAACGGCACTTCTTTTTGCTCAGAAAGGAGCGAAAGTTGTCGTCGTCGATTTTGATCCCCAAGCCGGAAAAGACGTGGTAGAGGAAATAACTACTAGTGGTGGCGAAGCGATCTTCTGCTCCGTCAACGTCACAGATCAAGCACAAGTACAAGAAATGGTTGGGCGTACCTTGGAAAGTTTCGGTCGTATCGATGTTCTGATTAACAATGCCGGCATTACTCAGGACGGGATGTTAACGAAATTAAGCATCGAGCAATGGAATGCTGTCATCGGTGTTAACCTTACAGGAGTATTTAACTGTACACAGGCGGTTGTTCCTATAATGATCCAGCAAGGTAGCGGATCTATTGCTAACGCCTCTTCAGTCGTGGGAGTCTACGGTAATGTTGGCCAAACGAATTATTCAGCCAGCAAAGCGGGAGTCATCGGGCTGACTAAAAGCTGGGCAAAAGAATTGGGTAAAAAGGGAATTCGCACGAATGCAGTTGCTCCAGGATTTATCGTTACGGATATGACAGCCAAAGTTCCAGAGAAAGTGCTCCAACTCATGAAAGATAAAACCCCACTAGGGCGATTAGGTACTGCTCGTGATGTTGCTTTAGCGTACCTCTTTCTCGCCTCAGACACTAGTTCTTTTATCAATGGAGCAGTGATTCCAGTGGACGGTGGGCTCGTAACCTAAGTATGAAGTTGTACTATAAAGAGGAGGCAAGCTATGCGTCAAGCAGTTATCGTAAGCGCTGTACGTACACCCATCGGTTCTTTGAGTGGAGCGCTAAGTCAGGTGCCTGCAGTCGATTTAGGGGCACTTGTTATAAAAGAAGCGATTTACAGAGCGGGGATTACCCCCGAGCAAGTCGAAGAAGTAATTATGGGTAATGTTTTAACCGCTGCTCTCGGACAAAATCCAGCTCGTCAAGCGGCCATAAAGGCAGGCATTCCCCAGGCAACCCCTGCTCTGACCATTAATAAAGTGTGTGGTTCTGGACTAAAGGCTGTGATTTGTGCGGCTCAAGCCATCCTTGCAGGAGATGCAGATATCATGGTTGCGGGTGGAATGGAAAGCATGTCACTTGCCGCCTATGCATTACCTAAAGCTCGTTCGGGTTATCGGATGGGAAATGATGTTTTAGTCGATACAATGGTTAACGACGGGCTAACCGATGCCTTCTATAATATTCATATGGGGATTACAGCAGAAAATATAGCGGAGCAGTTCTCCATTTCTCGTGAGGAACAGGACCGTTATTCGGCAGAAAGTCAGATCCGTGCTGAAGCAGCGATTAAAGCCGGAAAGTTTGAAGATGAAATCGTCCCTGTCATCATTCCACGTCGCAAGGGCGACCCTATAGTATTTAGCCAAGATGAGTTCCCGCGATTCGGTAGTAGCCAAGAAGGTCTAAGCAAATTGAAACCTGCTTTTAAGAAGGATGGAACCGTGACTGCTGGGAATGCTTCAGGGATTAACGATGCTGCAGCGGCCGTAGTCGTTATGTCTAAAGAAAAGGCGGATGAACTCGGTTTGACCCCCTTAGCAACGATTATTTCTTATGGATCATCAGGCGTTGATCCTTTAATTATGGGGACGGGTCCGATACCTGCAAGTCAGAAGGCCTTGAAGAAAGCGGGGTTAAGCATAGAAGATATTGATTTAGTGGAAGCCAATGAGGCATTTGCCTCTCAAACCTTGGCAGTAGCTAAAGAACTCCATTTGGATCCGAGCAAAACAAATGTAAACGGAGGTGCTATCGCCCTAGGCCATCCGATAGGAGCTTCTGGTGCACGGGTTCTGGTCAGCTTATTGCATGAGATGAAAAGGCAAAAGGTGAACCGAGGACTTGCTACACTCTGTATCGGCGGCGGACAGGGAGTCGCCATGGTTGTTGAAAGGTAGCAGAATAAGGAGCTGTCTCAAAATAATGTCAAGTGATATTTCATGAAAAGGCAGTTCCTTTTCATTTTCAGGCAAGGAAAGCAAAAAATCAGCAGAATTGTTGCTGATTTTTTGCTCTTAATTTATTTTTAAGAACACCAAAAAAGATGATTCTTCGAATCTCTTTATAAGTGATTTGGTTTTGCAAGTACTATCCTTTGTCGCACATAAGGAGCGGGACAGCATCAAACAAAGACAGAAAGAAGGTATTGCAGCATTAAGGGCTAGGAATAATGGCAAGGGCATTGGAAGGCCAAAAATAGAAGTATCCAAGGACTTTGAAGACGCTTTCAGGAAATGGAAGGCGAATGAGATTACAGGAGTTCAAGCAATGGCAATGAGCGGTCTCAGTAAGGCAACATTCTACCGGAAAGTCAAGGAATGTCAACCACCCTCGACTAAAGGCGAAGGCATGTTAGGGAACTAACGTGGCGGAGAGGATAGCATGGTTGAGCAGGTCAATGTTATCTTAGTGATCATGGTCCCTTATGCTTCTCCAGTCGGGATGATCATGGATCGTTGTCTAAACATGGCTTTGAGGGAACAGGTAACTCATGAGGGATATCGTTCAAACCAAGTGCGACGATCGCTAAACCTAAGATAACCATGCCGAGGAGAGATACCCGTAAGGGTACGTTACGTCCGCAAGGATGGATTCCTAAATTGAAGGGAAAAATACGCATTCGCGAGAGAAGTTAGAAATTTCCGTTCACCCCTCAAGTTACAGGTCAGAGGTGCCGTACCCGAACATAACCAATACCCACGACCAAAATAAAAAGTGAGGCCATTGCCTCACTTTTTCTAATTAAATTTTCAAAAATAGCAGGACTCTTTAATTTCATGTCGAATAAATAAATCATGAAAACAACAAACAGACCGGAAATAACTGAAGAACTGGTGAAACAAATCTGCAA
>DASRMG010000073.1:0-4355 GCA_035648035.1 Desulfosporosinus sp.
CTTTATTACAAGAGCTTGGCTTCACAAACTAAGGAGCTAGTAGCCTGAAGATATCACAAGAAATGAAATTTTAAGGATAGTTAAGATTTCGGGCGAAAACACTAACTCTTTGGTGTCTGGTTTATCGGGAAAGGGTCAGTAACAAGCTAGAAAACTAGTTTGTTATAGTCCCTTCCTTTTGATAATGAAAAAGAGATAAACTCTAAACTGACTTGATTATGAAGCGCTTCATTGACAATCATTGTTCTAAGTCATATACTCCATATATTAAATTTAAGGTTTGATAAGGGGGGGTATATGATGAAGTCGAGACTCACTGAAATTAACCCTGAATTGCTTAAAATCCCTTTACTGAAGGCTTTAAGCGAAGAGCATTCCCTTAACCTTGAACAATTTGCCAATGAACGTTCGTTTGGTAAAAAAGAATGTATCTATATCCCTGAAAAGAATGAAAATTATATCTTGGCAGTTCTAAACAAAGTACATCCTGGTCAGATTGATGATATACAACGGGCGATGAGTTTTATTCCAATTTTGGGATACTTACCTTATGAACCTATGGCGGTACAGGCGGATCTGACAGGTCAAAGCCTCTTTGAATTAAGTCCCAAGTTCGTGGAGCTAGCTAAAGGAATCAAGGACAAAATTCAGTCTTTATTAGGGTAATGTAAGACTGAAAGGTGAAAACAGGGTTGAGAGCAAACGCACTTTCAACTCTGTTTTCTTGCACTGTTCAGAGACAAAGGTATCCAACAGGTGTACACAAATGTGCGAAATTCCAAAAAATGAAGGAATTTACTGAACTTCGCCGAATATTACAGTCTAGGGTAAAAATTCTAGAAGAGAGGTATAGATCGAATTATGCTTACTGTTGAAAAAATCGGCGGAACGTCAATGGTTCAGTTTCACAATGTACTCAACAATATTATAGGCTATCCAGGATCAGCGCGGTTCCGTTATGGGAGAGTCTTTGTTGTCTCTGCCTACGCAGGGGTCACTAATATGCTCCTTGAAGATAAAAAAACTAAAGCCCCGGGCATCTATCAACATTTTATCAAGGGTGAAGATTATGAAACTTCCATTGAACACTTGTTACGAGAGGCCCTGAAAATTAATGAGACGTTTGCGAACATTGGCTTGGATGGCAAAGTATGCCGTGAATTTCTTACAGAACGGATCATGCAAACCAAGGCTTACTTAAACAGCATGGAAGATATCCTTGCTTCTGGATATGTCGCGAGGGACAGTATATTTTCGGCGGCAAGGGAACTACTGGCATCGATTGGTGAGGCACAATCGGCCTTTAACACCGTCAACATACTTCGTAACAACGGTATTCTCTCTGAGCTAGTTGATCTAACGGGTTTTCGCGATCCTAAACAACTTTCGATCAGCGAACGGATTGAGAAATCGTTCAGATACGTAAATCCTCAGGATGCGATCCTGATTGCCACCGGCTATACAAAAGGGATCGAAGGAATTATGCGGGAATATCACAGGGGCTACTCCGATATAACCTTTTCGAAAATTGCTACGCATCTTGAAGCCAATGAAGCAATTATTCACAAAGAATATCATTTATCCTCAGCGGATCCCAAAATCGTGGGCGTAGATAAAACGATTGTTGTTGGCAGGACAAATTACGATGTTGCAGACCAACTTGCGGACATTGGCATGGAAGCAATACACCCTAATGCTTCGAAGCCGTTAGAAATGGCTGGGATTAATCTACGTATCAAGAATACCTTCGAACCAGATCACCCAGGAACTGTGATATCTAACGACTATATTGGACCCCAAGCAAAGATAGAAATTATTGCGGGTTCAGATAAGATCGCAGTTTTGGAAATTCACGATACATCAATGGTAGGAGAACCAGGGTTCGATTTAAAAATTATGGAGACGTTTCAGAGTCATGAAATAAGTTACATCATGAAAACCACGAACGCAAATAGCATCTCTATGGTCATCTGGGAATCGGATCTCATTGATGAATTATTGCCGGAACTTGAAGAGTTCTATCAGACTGTTACCGTTCAGAAGGCGGCGATCGTCTGTGTGATTGGATCCAATATTGCTATGCCCAGAATTCTAGCCAGAGCGGCGCATGCTCTCGCTGAAAATAATATAAACATTAAATGTGTATCACAGTCTCTTCGGCAGGTGAATATGCAATTTGTCATTGATCGAAAAATGTACAAAAAGGCCATAATAGCTTTGAACCAAGATTTATGTTTGACAGACGTTAACCAATAACCCCAATGCACAAAATAGGAGGCAAACATGTCAGTCGAAAAGGTGGAAGCTTTTTTAAAGCAACGTGAAAAAGATATCGAAATATTAACATTTGGGGACACAAGCACTGTAGCCAAAGCCGCTGAAGCCTTGGGCGTAACGCCTGGAGAAATTGCAAAATCATTGCTGTTTAAACTTAAAGACGACTTTGTCATGATACTTATGGCTGGGGATAAGCGTATAGATAACCGCAAGTTTAAAGATATCTTTAAAGCTAAAGCCAAAATGCCTGAAGCAGTTGAAGTGATGGCGGCAACAGGGCATCCGGTGGGTGGGGTATGCCCGTTTGGCTTAAAACAAACCATACCTATTTATCTTGATTATTCCTTGCAATTATATAAACATGTTTTTCCGGCAGCGGGTGCACCCAATACGGCCATTAAGTTAAACATTGACGATTTAAAGGAGCTCACCGACGGACAGTGGGTAGACATTGTCCAAAATCCTGCAACATTGTAGATGAATTGATAATATATAGGAAGTTTGAACAATATATAGGGACAATTGGAACCCCATGGGGGTTCCAATTGTCCCTAGTTTATTTAGCATCTATACAATCCTAATACTGTAGTAGTATTATTATAAATATAATTATACTACTACAGTATTAGGCGGAACATAGTTCTCGAAATTAAATGTCCAAATATTCAACTATATAATTATTGGAGGTGTCTTCTCTTTGAAATTTAGAAGAAATGTGATAGCAGGTATAGGCTGTCTCTTGTTAGCAACCCTTATTGGTTCTGCGAACCTTGCAAGCACAAATTCATTGGAGAGTCAATATTCAGACCAGAACACTATTCAAGTGATGGTTCAAAAACGGCCAGGAAGTACCACCCTGCCGTTACTTCAGTCGGTTGGAGGAACACTTGTTGCAGAGACCCCAATCATTAACGGATTTGTTGCTAAGATTCCAGGAGACTCATTATCAAAGCTGGCTCAACAAGAGGGCGTTTTACGCTATTCCATTAGCCAGCCAGTTGCGTTGACTGGGGAAAATCTAAGGAAGCAAAAAATAGGTGAGAAAAACTTATTTAGGCGTCCTGCAAAGTTAAACAACGATTATAGAGAGATTGTAGAAGCAGACGCTGTCAGAGAGACGGGAAAGGGCGTAACCATCGCTGTTTTGGACAGTGGGGTTGGATCGGATTCCTTTAGTAAAGCGAGCCTTAATGTTGTCCAGTCTATAGCCATCAATCCCAATGCTACAACACCCGATGATTTGTACGGTCACGGTACTCATGTCGCAGGGATCATAAATGGTAAAGGGATGAATGAAGTAACTGGGATAGCTCCTCAAGCCAATCTAATTAATGTGAAACTAGGGGACGATCAGGGTGACTTAAGTGAAATAGACCTATTACTAGGTTTACAGTGGGTCTTTGAGCACAAAGATGATTATAATATTAAGGTTGTAAACCTGTCCGTTTCCTCTACAATTGCTGGTTCCTATATAAATAGTCCTCTAAGCGCAGCTGTGGAACAGCTTTGGCTCAATGGGGTTACCGTTGTTGCCGCTGCTGGGAACGATAACATAAACCCTACGGACATTGATTATGCTCCGGCCAACGATCCTTATGTTATTACTGTAGGCGCGGTTGATGGAATGGGACAAGACAAGGCCAAAGAATCCGAGCTTGCGAAATGGTCAAAGCATGGGGTTACGACCCAAGGCGTACTCAAACCTGAAGTAACTGCGCCAGGAACGGACATTATTTCCCTCCTGCCTGAGAGTAATTCTATTTTAGCGATCGAGCATCCAGAGGCAGTGATTAATAGCAATTACTTTGAAATGAGTGGTACGTCCATGGCCGCACCAATGGTCAGCGGTACGATTGCCCTCATGCTGGAGGCCAACCCCGAATTAACACCGAATCAGATTAAATCGATTTTATTAGGAACCGATGTTGCTTATAAAAATAGGCTCTTTTCGTAAATATTGTGGGTATTATCAGCCAATCCATGTTATTATATTCATAGGACAACCAGTAGGGGGTATGGCTATGGATACCTTGGATATATTCAATGAGTTTGCAAAGTTATCGCCTTTTCATAAGGAA
>DASRMG010000074.1:0-7226 GCA_035648035.1 Desulfosporosinus sp.
GAACTTGCCATGGTGCACGGGTAATATACTAATGGAGGTTTTTTATGTTTACTGAAAAAGTTCTAAATTGTAAAGAATGTACTAAGGATTTCGCATTCACAGTCACTGAACAAGAGTTCTTTGCTCAAAAAGGGTTCACCAATGAACCTGGACGTTGCCCCGAATGTCGTGCAGCTAGAAAAGCAAAAAACGGAAATCGTAGTGGCAGCAGCTTCGGCGGTGGCGGATTTACCCGTGGACCACGAGAAATGTTTCCAGCTGTATGCGCGACTTGCGGAAAAGAAACCACTGTTCCGTTCCAGCCGTCTGAGAATAGACCTGTTTATTGCCGAGAATGCTATGTACCCCCAACACGTAACAATTATTAAATCGTTTATGGAAAAAACCTTCGTTCCTGGGCTTTAGCGCTTGGGAAGGAAGATTTTTTGTTGGCAGGACAAGTGTCTAAATGACCAGTTTTTTCTTATCCTAAAATAGAATATTAGCTCTATCTTATTTAGTTTTTTTTTATCACTATGATGTTAGAATATTACGATAACGCTTTTTTCCTTCTATAACTTGTCATCATCATCGGTAAATGACTAAGCATATGGGTCGGTAAAACTAGAACTTCGCATGGACTCGTTAATATATCTTCTTCTATACTTTCAGAAGTAATTCTACCAATTTTATGGTATGATTGTGAGCAACATACAACTTATAATGATAGAGGAGGTTGCTAGTGGGAATGAGAAAAAACAAACGTCAATTAATCACTTGGATAAGTTTTTTGATCTTGGTCCTTTCAGTGGGACTTGTGGGTTGTAGCACAGCTAAGAATGACACGGATAAAGAAAAACCTACGTTAGTTCTTGCCGATGCGGGATGGGACAGTATTCAATTCAATAATTCGGTCGTTCAATTCATTGCCGAGAAGGGGTATGGCTATAAAACAGAGGTGATCAGTGGATCGACCCCGATTACGTTTGCCGCTTTTGTAAAAGGCGATATTGACATCCATACAGAACTTTGGACGGATAACATTAAGGAAGAGTACGACAAAGCGATAAAGGATGGCGCTATCAAGGAAGTGTCAGTAAACTTTGATGATAATGCTCAAGGGTTGTATGTTCCAACCTATCTAATCAAAGGGGATCCTGCTAGGGGGATCGAGCCGCTCGCACCTGATCTCAAAAGTGTTAAAGATCTGCCCAAATATTGGGAGCTCTTTAAAGATCAGGAAGTCCCTACAAAAGGAAGAATGTATGGTGCGCCTCCAGGTTGGGCAGTCGATGAAATCATACAAACCAAAATTAAAAATTATGGTTTAGATACAACTTATAATTATTTTAGCCCAGGTTCTGACGCAGCGCTTGCAACCTCTATGGCTAAGGCGTATGAAGAGGGAAAACCGTGGTTGGGCTATTATTGGGAACCAACGTGGAGCATGGGAAAATATGATATGACGCTCCTTACTGACGAACCTTTTGATAAAGCACTATGGGATGACGGCTATCAATGTGAATTTGCTCCAAGCAACGTGACCGTCGGGGTGAGCAAAGCTATGGAGACTAAAGCCCCTGATGTTGTCAAATTCTTAAGTCATTATAAAACAAGCAATGCCTTACTTAATGAAGCGCTTGCTTATATGCAAGATAACAAAACAGATGTAGATCAAACGGCTATATGGTTCTTAAAGAATCATACGGACCTTTGGACGCCATGGGTACCGAGTGATGTTGCTGATAAGGTCAATGCAGCACTAAAGTAGAGTGAAATGGCAAGAGTAGCATGTGTTTAACACATGCTACTTTTGCTCAATTTTTTTAAAGGGGTAGTGATTATGTTTCCTGAGACCCTAAGGATTGAAATCGGAATCTACGTGGATCAGTTTGTTAAATGGTTAATGCATAGCTTTCCAGGTTTCTTTGATGCGGTGTCTGCCGGGGTACTTTGGTTCATCCTGAATATGGAAACCTTTATGTTATGGCTCCCTTGGTGGGCCATACTAATCTTAGTATTCGCCATATCCTGGAAGTTGAAAGAGCTAAAGTCTGCTGTGATCTATACTGCCCTGATCACCGTCATCGGAATGTTCGGGCTTTGGGACTCCATGATTCAAACCGTAGCAATCGTATTAACTTCCGTAGTTATCTCGTTATTACTCGGAATCCCGACGGGGATTCTTATGGCCTATTATCAACGATTCAATGATATTATGCGTCTGGTGCTGGATGGAATGCAGACTATGCCGAGTTTTGTTTACTTGATCCCAGCCATGATGCTTTTTGGGATGGGGAAAGTCCCAGCGGTCTTTGCAACCATCATTTACGCAATTCCTCCGATCGTCCGCTTAACGGATTTAGGAATACGAAATGTTCCGAAAGAAATGGTTGAGGCGGCGCATTCGTTTGGTTCCTCCAAATGGCAAACTTTAACGAAAGTTCAGCTTCCCCAAGCCTTGCCGACGATTATGACGGGCATCAATCAAACAACCATGATGGCTTTGGCCATGGTAGTGGTTGCCTCAATGATTGGGGCAAAAGGGTTAGGGTACGACGTTTTACAGGCAATTATGCGTATTGATATTGCCAAAGGGTTTGAAGCAGGAATTAGCATTGTCTTTCTGGCCATCATCATCGATAGATTAACCCAATCGGTAGCAGAACGATTCAAATTTCCAGAGTAGGGGGATTGAAGATGAGTCATGCAGTTAAGGTCAAAGTTGAAAATCTAACCAAAATTTTTGGTCGCACCCCTCGTTCAATCTTACCCCAATTAAAAAAGGGCGTCTCCAAAGCAAAGATTCTTCAGGATTCCGGGCATACGGTGGGAATCTATAATGTATCCTTTGAGGTGCTTGAAGGAGAAATCTTTGTCATTATGGGTTTGTCAGGCAGTGGGAAATCGACGTTAATACGTTGTCTCAATCTCCTGAACAAGCCTACAGAAGGAAAAATATGGGTTGACGATGAGGATGTCGTCAAATTTGACCACAAGAAGCTCAGGGAGTATCGGCAAAGCCGGACAGCCATGGTATTTCAACACTTTGGGCTTTTCACGCATAAAACTGTTTTGAATAATGTGGTTTACGGCCTGGAGATCAAAGGAATACCACTCTCGAAACGAATGGAAATTGCTCAAACTACTTTAGAGAGTGTTGGACTTCAAGGCTGGGGAGATAAGTACCCAAGCCAGTTAAGCGGCGGAATGCAGCAACGGGTAGGGTTAGCCAGGGCCTTGGCTACGAATCCCGATATCCTTCTCATGGATGAACCCTTTAGTGCCCTTGATCCCTTGATCAAGCGGGAGATGCAGCAGGAATTGCTAGATATTCAGTCAAAGCTAAAGAAGACAATTATTTTCATTACCCATGACATCAATGAAGCCTTCAAGCTTGGTGATCGGGTTGCTATCATGAAAGATGGAATCATCGAACAAATTGGCACCCCAGATGAGATCTTAGAGGCGCCAAAGAATGATTACATTAAGAAATTCGTTCAAGATATTGACCGTTCTAGAGTTCTGCAAGCGAAGAATATTATGTTTAAGCCCTCTGCGCTGATCTCTTTGAAGGATGGGTTAAAAGTGGCTATCAAGGAGATGGAACAGAGTGGTATTTCAAGTATTTTCGTGCTTGACCATGAACGTCGTCTTAACGGTCTCATCACGATTGATGATGCCCTTGAGGGGTTAAGAAATAATAAGACGCTGAAGGATATTCTGACACATGATTTCTTTACCACAACCCCAGAGACGTATATGCAAGCACTGATTCCCCTTGCCACGGAAACAAAGTATCCGATTGCTGTGTTGGATGATCAAGAAAAGCTTTTGGGCATTATTGTTAGAGTTACGGTGCTTTCTAATTTGGTCTAAGAGAAGGGACCTGTCATTGCTTAAAGAATTTTATAAAGCAATAGTTAATGCGTTGATTAAGAATAGAGATTCTTGATCAACGCATTTTTTAGAACTCGTCATATACGCCTGAGCTTATAAATAACTATAATAAATTGGTGATAGCATCTTTACATACATGCATACATTGTATTAAACTAAATTGGGAGGTAGTGCTAGGTATAATCAGGAAAGTCAACGATGGGAGGTAGCAATTGTGGCTTGATCTAGTGTCCCTACAAATCCTAATAAAATTACATAAAAAGGGAGCGCACACCTTTGAAAAAGAGTATTAAGTTATTTTCTAGTTTAATCGTACTTGTTATGCTATTTGGTACTTTGGCAGGATGTTCAATGACTAAGGATGCTAAGCCACAGGCTATCGCTGATGGCAAGCAAATAAGCACTAATGACCTTAAGAGCAATATTAATAAACCCGATTGGATTGTTGTAGATACGAGAATTAACGATGCGTTTAATGGCTGGAAACTTGACGGCGTTAAAAGAGGCGGTCACATCAAGGGCGCTACTGATTTTGCTGCTAATTGGTTAAACGTAGAGGCGGAGGATAAAGATAAGAAACTTGCAGAAATTCTCAAAGTAAAAGGTATTACACCTGAGAAAAAAATAGTATTATATGATGCTAACGGAAAAGATGCCAAAGAAGTCGTCACGTATTTAACTAAAAATGGATTTGCGAACTTATATACCTATGACGTGAAACAGTGGGCAGACAATAGCAGTCTGGCAATGGAAAGTTATCCAAACTACCAAATGTTGGTGCCTGCCTCATGGGTAGCTGATCTGATAGCAGGTAAGAAGCCTGAAACCTACAGTGGAAACAGCTTTAAATTATTTGAAGTCAGCTGGGGAGAAGAAAAAAATTCATATGTAAAAGGTCATCTTCCTGGAGCAGTTCATATTGACACTGATGAAGAAGAATCTCCCCCATTATGGAGTCTAAACTCAGATGAAGAATTAATTAAATTCGCAGAAAACAACGGCATTACTCTCGATACGACGGTAGTTCTTGAAGGAGAAGACCCAATGGCGGCCTATCGAGTAGCAGCCATCTTAAAATACTTAGGAGTAAAAGATGTTAGAATACTTAATGGTGGCTTTAACTCATGGATACGTGAAGGGTATACTGTCGAAACAACTTCAAATGCTAAAGTAGCCGTAGCAGATTTCGGGACCAAGGTGCCGCTGAATAAGGGATATATCATCGGTATCGATCAAGCAAAAGAAATTCTAGCCGATAAATCAAACAGTATCTTAGTTGACACTCGATCTAGAGATGAATACATCGGCAAAATTACAGGCTATAAAGATTTGAAATTCAAAGGACGTCCAGCAGGATCCGTTTGGGGACACGCAGGATCAGATCCCAATCACCTCGAGGATTATCGAAATATCGATAATACCATGCGTAATGGTTCAGAAATACTTGCTATGTGGAAAGAGCAGGGTATTACCCCTGACAAACGATTATCCTTCATGTGTGGCTCAGGGTGGAGAGCCGCAGAAGTAATGCTCTATGCTGATACAATGGGCGTTAAGTCTATCTCAATGTACGCTAATGGATGGTATGAATGGAGCGCCAATCCCAATAATCCGGTCGAGATTGGCGAGCCTAAGAATTAGCAACTAAAGGAAGGGACAAGGCTATATTGTCTCTTCCTCTTTATTAGGAGCGGCTATGAAAAAAGAAACGACAAAAAATATAATCTATATCATCGTTGCACTTATGGATTTATTACTTATATCCGGTGCGTTAATATTACAATACTATTCTGATGAAAAAATGGGCGTAATGCGGTATCTTGTATCTATGAACTATGAATTCGATAAGGGTTGGTTTAACCCAAGTTTAATAAAACTATATACCATCACTTTAGAAACAGAGTTTGTTATATGCTTATTTATTTTAATCTATTCTCTACTTAAAAAGAAACGAAGAGCAGTTTTACAGGTTTGGGCGCTAGCTTTGATCGCTAATGTTAGTGGATATATTGTTCTAAGAACTCACCTGTTTTCAGATCTTAAAGCTTACTATTTCATCGTTATCGCGATTTTGAGCATTGCATTTTTACAGTTACTGTTATCAATGTTTCAATTACTGCGAGGAGATTAAGCGAGAACAGCGCAGGTTGTTACAATGCTTCATTTTATGAAGGAGAGTCGGAAACCCTTTGAACTACCGCCTGAGGCCATAGCGGTTACCTCGTTGTTTAAGGAAGGCATGGATAGCGGTTGTACCTGCGGTGCTTCAGTGGGTATGGTAATGATCTCTGGTATTCTAGAAAATCGTTATGGACATGCCTTGAAGGACAAGCTGGCTGCGGAATTAACGTCTCGTTTTCAAACCGAATTCGGTTCTACCTGTTGTCGTGTGATCTGTAAGAAAAGGTCTGTGTGGGAGAAAATTGGCAGGAAAGGATGTATTGTACTGACCGCTAAAACTGCCGGAATACTGGAGGCGGTATGGGCAGACGTCCAGAAGAAAAATATACAATTGGAAGGGTGAGTGTGGTAAAAAGCATACTAGGAGGGTACAAAGGGAAGCTATTAGTGATACTAGCAGTGCTAGCGTTATACAATTTTGTTCCAGCCATCAGTATGAATATTAAGCAAGTTTTTTTCATTCTGAGTAATATGGATGTCGACTTAGTCAGGGGCTATATACTGGGATTTGGCATTTGGGCTCCGATCGTGTCTTTTCTGCTGATGATTTTCCAGTCTGTAGTAGCACCCCTTCCCGCCTTCATCATCACCTTTGCTAACGCAAGTCTTTTTGGTTGGGTATACGGTGCGCTTCTTTCGTGGTCGAGTGCTATGGTAGGGGCAGCGTTGTGTTTTTATATTGCTAGATTCTTCGGAAGAGCGCCCGTAGAGAAACTGACCTCACGGAGTGCATTAGAAAAGGTAGATCACTTTTTTAAACGATATGGGAAATATGCTATCGTAATTGCTCGATTACTCCCTTTCATTTCCTTTGACATTGTCAGTTACGCAGCAGGTTTAACTTCGATGAAATTTTGGACCTTCTTCATTGCCACCGGCCTTGGACAACTACCAGCAACCCTTGTTTATTCCTATATTGGAGGTATGCTAACTGGGACTACCAAGACGTTTGTAACAGGGCTGTTAATCTTGTTCGCCGTGAGTGCCTTGATGGTGCTTATCAAGCAAATTTGGAACGATAAGAACAAGACCAGCTAATTAAAGTCAAGAATTTGATTGGTTAATGGTTAGATTTTGGTTTCGGAAAAAAGGTCATAACAAACAGGCCATTGAAAAATCCGAACAATGACTAATTAACTGATGGATTAAACCCTTAAGCTGCTACA
>DASRMG010000075.1:0-5949 GCA_035648035.1 Desulfosporosinus sp.
TCGTTCATGTGATGACCCCGGATGAACGGGAATTTTATCAACTTGAACGTCTCTGGAAAGACGCGGGAGTTATCTCCTTCGATCCAACCATCGTTTAGTCCTAAATTGAAAGGCCATGATCGGGAGTAGTACTAGGGAACCTTCTTTAGAGAGACGGCGTAGGGCATATTAATGCCTGAGGTGCAAGTCGTTGTGGGGGACTTCAGGAACTCACCTTGGAGCTGTGTTCAGGTTAGATTGAACACCGGCGCGAGCCGTTATCAACGTTTGAGCACTTATTAAATTGGGTGGTACCACGGGAGCAGGTCTCTCGTCCCTACTGGGACGGGAGGATTTTGCTCTTTTTTAATATAGTTTCCTAAATGTTACTTAACCGAGGGCAAGGCCAAAAGAAGTCGCCCATTTCTATAAGTGGGCGCTGAAAATTGGTACGATACAGTCTTATTATTAAGGGGGCAATGATTATGGAAGAAAAATATTCGTTTTCCAAGATTGAGGCGAAGTGGCAAGAAGAGTGGGCAAAAAGTAAAGCCTATAGGACGGAGGAGGTCTCCTCAAAGCCGAAGTTTTATGCCTTGGCTATGTTTCCTTATCCTTCGGGAGATCTGCATATGGGGCATGTGCGTAACTACTCTATTGCGGATGTCATCGCCCGCTATAAGCGGATGACAGGATTTAATGTCTTGCACCCGATTGGTTGGGATTCCTTTGGCTTACCTGCGGAAAATGCCGCGATCAAGCACCAAACTCCTCCGGCGGACTGGACCTGGAAAAACATCGCCAATATGCGGCGCCAGCTTAAAGAGATCGGGATTTCCTATGATTGGGATCGGGAGATGGCGACCTGCCACCCGGGCTACTATAAATGGACGCAGTGGATTTTCATAGAATTGTTTAAACATGGTTTGGCGTATAAGAAAAAGGCTGGGGTGAACTGGTGTCCGTCTTGTAGTACGGTTCTTGCCAATGAGCAGGTGGTCGATGGCGCGTGTGAACGGTGTGATACCGTCGTCACGAAGAAAATCCTGTCACAGTGGTTTTTCAAGATCACTGATTATGCGGAAGTTTTGCTTCAAGATTTAGATAAGTTGCCGGGCTGGCCTGAAAAGGTGAAAGCTATGCAGCGCAACTGGATTGGGCGTTCTGAAGGGGTGGAAGTCAGCTTTCCCTTAGCTGAGGGCTCGGAAAATATTTCTGTGTATACGACTCGAGTGGACACCTTGTTTGGCGTGAGTTATGTGGTCTTAGCGCCAGAACATCCTCTGGTGATGGACCTGATCAGTGGGACGGAATATGAAGCAGATGTGGCGGCTTTTATAAAGAAAATGCAGGGCCTCAATGAAATTGCTCGGACGTCAACAGACGCGGAAAAGGAAGGGCTGTTCATTGGAGCGTATTGTCTTAATCCGCTGAGTGGGGAAAAGGTGCCTATCTGGATTGCTAACTATGTGTTGGTTGAATACGGAACCGGTGCGGTCATGGGTGTGCCGGCTCACGATGAACGGGACTTTGAATTTGCCACGAAGTATGGTCTTAAAATCCGTGCTGTCATTGTTCCTGCGGATAGTGCACCGGACGCGAAGGATCAACCGCTTGACGGTGCCTACACTGGAGAAGGCGTTATGGCTAATTCTGCTGCCTTCGATGGTCTGGATAGTCATGAGGGTCTGGAACGGATTGCCGATGAAGCGGAGCGCCTTGGTTTAGGTCAACGGAAGGTGAATTTCCGTTTGCGTGACTGGCTCATTTCTCGTCAACGTTATTGGGGGACCCCTATTCCGATTGTTTATTGTGACGTTTGTGGAACAGTGCCCGTACCGGAAGAACAATTGCCCGTAATGCTGCCCGCAGATGTCGTCTTTAAAGCGGGGGAAAATCCTTTAGCTTCGTCATCATCGTTCACAGAAACAACCTGTCCTAAATGCGGGGGAGTGGCTCGGCGTGAGACGGATACGATGGATACGTTTGTTTGTTCTTCGTGGTATTATCTGCGTTATACGGATCCGCGTAACACGGAAGTCGCTTTCACCAAAGCGGCGGTGGATCAGTGGATGAATGTAGATCAGTACGTAGGTGGGGTGGAACATGCCATTTTACATCTACTATATGCCCGCTTCTTTACTAAGGCTTTGCGCGATATGGGTTACGTGAAAGCGGATGAACCGTTCCAAAACTTGTTGACCCAAGGCATGGTCTGCTTGGATGGCTCGAAAATGTCCAAATCCAAAGGAAATATTGTGAGCCCTGAGTTGATTATTGGGAATTATGGGGCAGATACGGCACGGCTATTTATCTTGTTTGCCGCGCCACCTGAAAGAGATTTGGAGTGGAGCGATCAAGGCGTTGAAGGGTGCTATCGTTTTCTGAACCGTGTTTGGCGTCTGGTGGCTCAATATGAGCCAGTTATTAAGGAAAACCTCAATCACGGATCTCTAGCTACTGGCGAAGCGGCTCTATGGGGGAGTTTGGATGCAGCGGGTAAAGAAATGCGCCGTCATACTCACTTGGCGATTCAGAGGGTCACCGTTGACGTTGGAACACGCTATAATTTCAACACCGCGATTAGTACGATTATGGAATGGGTTAACGCTTTGTACCTCTATAAGGAACAGCCTACAGCGGATGCTGCGGTCGGCAGGGAGGCAGTTGAAGCGCTGCTGTTAATGCTAGCCCCCTTTGCGCCGCATATCACGGAAGAACTTTGGGTGGGAATTGGACATTTGGACAGTATTCACAAACAAAGTTGGCCTGAAGTGGATGAAGCCGCTCTCGTACAGGATGAAGTGACCGTTGTGCTGCAAGTGAATGGTAAGGTCCGAGGCAGAATGGTTGTGTCTGCTGATATTTCAAAGGCGGATTTGGAAAAAGTGGCGATGACGCAGCCTACGATGAGTGAGTGGATGGATGGGAAGACGATTGTTAAGGTTATTACGGTGCCGGGGAAATTGGTCAATGTGGTGGTGCGTGACAACGCTTAATTGGTTGTTTTCGCAGGCACGGGGACTTGTGTTACAACGCTCTACGTACTTACGACGCAGAGCAAACTAACGTGTAAGCTCCTGAAGAGGGAGCGGGGTACCCGCCAGACTCGCCTTCCTTGGCTCGGTTGGCGGCAGATCACATCACGTTCACTGCCCCGTGTCTGGGGTCGCTTACACGAAGTTTGCTATCTGCTTTCGTAAAGACGTCGCGCTTATGTAACACAAGTCCCGGGCTTGGAATTGCAGGAATCAGAGAAGTTCGCTTTTGTAAGCGCGACGCGTTACCGGTTAAGAAAGAGCGTGGCAACGAGGGTGGAACGACGCAATGGGGGGAGTGCACATCCTTGTGCACTCCCCCCGTGTTTGGGGTAGTTTAGTTGGAGTTTGCTAGTTTGCTTTCGTAGAGGCGTCGTGCTTATGTAACATAATTTACATACCTCAAACTCAAGCCTTAATTCTGCCTATTTGTGGACTGGGGAGGTTTTTCTAACCATCCTTCTTTTATTGTCAATTTTAAACCTTCCCCATAAAATTGCATCATACCAGTCATGATTTTACTTACTTTCATAACTATATCAGACCTAAAACTGGATGTCAGGGCTTGAGTGACTATGTTAAAGCAGTATATTCCCAAACATGCATTGACGAAGAACAACATCAGCTTATCGGAAAAAGGAGCCATGTCAATATCGGATATTACATAATCACTTGAGGCTGATAATGGAATATTTTCTTTTTCAAGAACTTCCTGGAGTGAGTCTAATACTTTTTGAATTTCGTCTCTGCCTTTGCTAAAATGTAGACTAATCTTTTTTGATTCGGCTATTTTAGCGAATGCAACAAAAGTCATTTTTGAAAACTGGGCTCTATGAATAATGCGTGATAAGTTAGCAATTTCAGCGACATTTATAGGTCTTATATTGCCAAAAAATCCACTAAGATATTTGTTATCATCGACAATATTGACGAGATTATCGATAGCTATTTGAGGTGATCTTAAACACACCCCTGCAGATAACATCAGGTCATTCATATCATTCTGCATATTTAGAGCAAACTCTAAACTCATCTGGAAATAATTCCTTACATCTTTTCTGGTGCATTGAGATATTGCGCTAGAAAAAGTGCTAAGGGTAATCAGTACTATTTCATTGCAAAAATACAAGATAAATGTATCTGAGAACATTTTATGTGCCTTAACGTTTATGTCCTCATCATTGAACCCTAAAGGAATCGATATATTTTCTCTAATAAGTATGGCTTTGGTTTCCTCTATGCTTAACGTCGTTTGGTTGAGCATCCTTTCTACTATTTTCTTTATTTCGCCATCTTCCGTGGTTTCAAGGAAATATTGAAGAAACTTTTGATCTAAACTACCTTTCATATATCCAGCTAAAACACTAGAAACTTCCCATGAAGTTAAACCTTCAAGCAATTTTTCGTTATTTTCACTACCCATCTCATCACTCCTTTTGATTTGATTATTATTTCTCTAGCAATGAAATTTATTCAAACTTAAGTCAAACCTCATATCAAGTGCTTGTAACAATGTTAATTTGGAGGTGAGAATTTTTGGGCAAATTCACGACTTTCATAAAGAATTCGGAAAAGTTAAGAAGGATAAGTCCATTTATAATATTTTATCTGATTATATTTACACCTGCGATTAACATATCGAAAATAGATAATTTAATTTTAATTAATGGTCTTTTATTTTTTATTATTTGTTTTGGATTTATTATATTTACCATTAAAGAATATAAAAATCATACTAACTTATAGATAGAATAGAGAGCAATAAGTTAGTATGTCATTGCGTATTTACAGTCATACAGAGCGGCAAAGGGATATCTTTTTGTGGTAATCTCTGGTTTGGCTGGGAGAATTGCGCGACCACTCAAACCCTGATTTTTGTGTTAGACTACAGTAATGCATGTATAGAGGGAGGCAGTGATGCCGTAATTGTTAGTCAAATAAACTTGGAATTAGCCATTGCTACAAATAATAGTCTAATAGGTTAAAAGGAGGTGCGAACATGTCTGGAAAATCGTTACTATATGAAGATTTTGTGCGGAGTGAATGGGTTGATTATAACGGACATATGAATGATGCCGCGTATGCGAAAGTATTCAGCCTGGCGTTGGATGACTTCATTGACTATATTGCGCTGAACGAGCAGGCTCGTTCGAAACATGCCTACACGATATTTACGCTTGAGACGCATGTGTGCTTCTTAAAAGAAGCACACAAAAACGAAAAACTTCTGACTGAAGTTCAGCTACTTGACAGCGATGAGAAACGCCTTCATTTGTTTTTCACCATGAAAAATGGTCATGGAGACGAGCTCGCGACGAGTGAACAGATGTTGATGGGGATAGATATGAAACAAGGAAAACCTGCCCCCTTTCCGAAACCCGTCGAAGCGTGCATTGAAACGCTTCGAAATAGAGATATGGACCGGGCGATACCAAAACAGGCCGGTAGAAGAATCGGAATCAAACGATAAGTTCCTCGGACGATAGAACCACAATATAATGTGAGTTCTATCGTTTTTTTATATGGGGAATCTATACCTGAAATTATCCTTGGCTGACACGCGCCAAGGGCTTCACCCCAAGTCCATCTTCACAATTCTTTAACATAAGCCATAGGTTCCAGTTAACATAGAGGTGGTATATTTAAGTGAACTATTAAAAGCGTCGGAAATAGAAATATATTGGGATCTAATAGGTGGATAACGTGATTTGCTGGGTTAGCGGTTGAGAGGTCAGGAAAATAGGAACTGAAAGCTTGGGTGCTTTGTGAACCTGGTCTGGAATATAATCTAATAGACCAGCTAATTAAAGTCAAGAATTTGATTGGTTAATGGTTAGATTTTGGTTTCGGAAAAAAGGTCATAACAAACAGGCCATTGAAAAATCCGAACAATGACTAATTAACTGATGGATTAAACCCTTAAGCTGCTACA
>DASRMG010000076.1:0-5442 GCA_035648035.1 Desulfosporosinus sp.
CTCGTTGACTCCCAATTTCCAGAGCGGTCAAGTTGCGGAGGTAAATAACCAGATTGGCAAGCAAATGGCACACCCTTTCGACAATATGAGTCAATCGGCCTACGCCGCAGTTGTAAAACTTGAAGCTCTCATGACATCTCAGCAAAAGTAAAAAAGTAATACGTAGAAGGAGACCAAAGCATGAAATGTAACTATCATTCCACTCAGGAAGCCCAGGCCATTTGTGAGAAATGCAAACAACCAATTTGCGCAGATTGTACGATCAAAATAGACGATAAAGCCGTCTGCCATCACTGTGTTCAACAAAATCTCTTTTCAGAACAGTCAGTTCCTCTTAAGAGATCGTTCTTAGAAAAATTATTGTTTTTCATCTTCAGCCTTATTCCTGGAGCTGCACACATGCATATGGGGCTTTTCCGCCGTGGCCTGCAGTTAATGATCCTCGCCTTTGGCGGAGTGTCCTTGATTAGTTTTATCGGTTTGGATTTCCTAATACCTCTCGTCTTGATCCCTGCATGGTTTTTCAGTTTCTTTGAAAGCCACTATTTAAGGAAGCAACTGGAAAAAGGCCAAGTAATAGGCGATAGTGATCTCTTTGACCGTCAATTATTCGACTATTCCCCACTGCTAAAAAGCCGACGTTTAATCGGCTCTACCATTATTGTCGTTGGTATTTTCAGCCTTCTGCGTGAACTGGAGAGATCTTCATTTTTTAATCGCTTATTTGAGTGGAATTACTATTACTTGCTTAGAGTCAGCTTAATACCTCTCTGTTTGATCCTAGGTGGTATTTACCTGATTGCAAAAGCAAAGCAACCGGCAAAAGTTGTCTCAGACATCATCTCTAAAGATTAGGAACTCGTGTGTTCCATTTCATATCACTTTATGAATATTCTTGTGGTATAATTAATTTAAGCATAACTGATAAGGTGTTAGAGGAGGGAGTTCTAGACTTGGAAACTAAAGAAAGTTTCGGAAAAACAGTTCTGAGTTCTCTACAAATAATAGCCTTTGCATTTCTTTTATCGTGGGGACTACGCAGTGCAGTTGTTGAAGCTTCTGTTATACCCACTGGTTCAATGCTACCCACAATCCAATTGCAGGACAGGGTAATTGTGGATAAGCTATTATTTAAGTTATCCACCTTAAAAAGAGGCGATATTATCGTCTTTCATCCGCTTAAGACTGTCGATTCAAGTGGAGTTAATTGGATTAAACGGATTATTGGCCTTCCTGGGGAAAAGGTAGAAATAAAGAATGGGAAAGTGTTGATCAATGATCTTGAATTGACCGAGTCCTACGAGATGGAGAAACCGGATTATACGTTTGGACCTATTAAAGTTCCTCATAATTCGTATTTTGTCTTGGGTGATAACCGAAACAATAGTCTTGATAGTCATAAATGGGGAGTTCTACCTTCAGAGAATATTATTGGTAAAGCCTCACTAAGATACTGGCCACTTAATCAATTTGGCTTGTTGGCAAAATAAACAAAAAGCAATCTGCATCTATGGTGCCGATTGCTTTTTTCATTTATTTCTCTTTTTTATGAGACGAACGGCTGTGTTCTCCATAACCTTCATTTCCAAGCTCTTCTTCAGGAATAAAACGGAGCGCCGCAGAATTGATGCAATAGCGCAAGCCTGTGGGTGTGGGTCCATCGTTAAATACATGGCCTAGATGTGCTTCTGACTTTGTGCTTACAACTTCAGTGCGGAGCATCAAATGGCTTAAGTCCTGCTTCTCCATGACCTTGTCTGGCTGAAGAGGTTTAGAAAAGCTAGGCCATCCACACCCCGAATCAAATTTATCCTCGGAACTGAAAAGAGGCTCGCCCGATATTACATCGACGTAAATCCCCGTTTTATTATTATCCCAGTATTCATTCTTAAACGCCGGCTCGGTGCCCTTATTTTGAGTCACCTCATATTGGATCTGGGTCAATTTCGCTTTTAATAATTCGTTCTCTTTTTCCTTACTCCAATGCTCTTTTAGAAAAGCAACCCTACCTGATCCTTGACGATATGCTCCGTACCTTAAGGGGTTTTTCGAATGATAGTCCTGATGATAGTCTTCCGCAGGATAAAAGATTGCGGCTTCAAGGATTTCAGTGACGATCGGTTTTTTAAACCTTCCACTTTCCTGAAGGGCTTTCTTGGACTCTAGCGCCTCACGATGCTGGTCCGAATTATGATAAAAGATCGCGGTGTGATAGGGCTGACCTTTATCATAAAACTGTCCCTCAAGGTTTGTGGGATCTATCTGCTGCCAGTAAATCTTCAAAAGTTTCTTATATGGAAATACTACTGGATCGAACGTGATTTGTACGGCCTCATAATGACCCGTGGACTTAGAACAGACGTCCTCATAGGTTGGGTTAACCACAGTTCCGCCAGTATAACCAGACACAACTTTTAAAATACCTGGCATTTCCTCAAAAGGCTTCACCATACACCAGAAGCAGCCTCCAGCAAAGGTAGCAAGCTGAGATTCTTTACAATCCATAGTTTCTCATCCATTCCCTTCCCAATATAATGGGCTTACCCTTCTAATATGCCATATAAGGGCCTTTTTATTAGCTATTGTCCTTTATTTTTTTGGCTATATACCCTATTGAAACATGCGTCGCGTCGCAGAAGGGTTTGTTGCGTGATTTTCCACACCTGCAAAGCGTGGCCTGATTCCTCACCGCGTATGAGGAACCGTCACACGACTCGATGGGAATTCCTCCCCTTACCCAAATTGGACCACTAACCTTTTTGGCAGGATCTTCAATGATTCCTATCGAGGGCTCATAGGGTGGTTCTATAGCTTGCCCTGTCTCTTTATCCCAAGCGATCAGTCTCCCAGCTGGGCAATCCCATGCTCCCTGGATAGCGCTCGCCCTAAATTCAGGATTATCTGACTCTTCCGTAAGATCCCAAACCCCTCCTTCTTTACGGTGACAAAAGCGAGCCAAGACGCACAGCTTTTGCGAATCCGTCAGAATAAGATCTGGTCCCTTGATTATTTCAGGGTTTGTCAGATAGTCTCCGCGACTAGCAGTTTCAGTGCCATCATAGTCAATCTTTCGGTGAGTTCCGTCGCAGAATGGGCTGTTAGAGGATTCGCCACAGCTGCAAAGCGCATACTGCTCTTTTTGCGGAAAACAATCATCAGCTTCCCATTTCACGCCATTTCCTAGTTCATCTACAAGGATAGTTTGCCTTGTCATAGGTATATTTCCTGACACTAAATACGGGCCATCTTTAACTAGTTTTATCTTAAGAATACCCTTATCCCTCGACATACTAAATCCCCCCATCAACCTATATATTATCATGCTACTCTTATGAAAGCACATTATCCTTTTTATCAATTGTTTTTTGTACTAGTCAGAGAGTTATATAGATTGACTGTTAACAGTCAATCTATATAACTCTCTGCGTGCATCTTGCCCTGTTCTCGAACGCCGTATCCTTCGAGCTATTATTTGATCCTGTGCAATTGCGTCTGTCTCTTGACCCGAGATAATTCATAAGTTCTGGATACTTTTGGTTTCTTTCTCTTTTGTAACTTCTGATTCTTCTGTAGTTGGGCTCTTCGGTTTCCTGACCAATAACCAAATATTAATATAATGCCGAAAGCAATAAACAACGTCATAGAGTATCACTCACTTTCCAACTAATACAATAACGTATTTTAAACATAAAATGCTTATGTGTTACTCTAGTCCGCACGCGTTACTGATCTTTAGCGAATCATCCTCTTAAGTTATATTGCCAACACTTAATTAAAAGCACCCTTTGAGATATAATATCCCAAAATTGCAAAGCAATGAATCCCTTTCCTCTTTGCGCACCATTTCCTAAATTTAACGCATTAATTGCAAGCATATTCCGCAAACTAATAACTTAAACTTAAATTGTATGAAGGGGAGAAACATTATGAAACTCTGCAGATCGTGTCTCCAGACCTTTTTCGTGACGCTACTAATTATGGCAAGTTCTCCAGTACTGGTTAGCGCCCAAACCCAATTTAGCCGTACTAATGTACCAGCGCAACTTTCCATTACTGCCACCTCAGCCAACGTAAGGTCCGGGCCAGCAATTAGCTTTCGTAAGGTTGGTTTGGTGTACAATAGCCAAATTGTTGATTGTATAGGTAAGATCGGAGGATGGTGGATTGTTCATTTAGAGAATGATGTCGTGGGCTCAGTTTCCGGGAATCTTGCAAAACCGTACTATTCTCCATCTTCGCCAGTCCCCAGCCCAAATCCTGCTTCAACACCGACTCCAATTCTTGATCCCTCAGAAGTCGATCTCTCCGCTGATCAACAGCAAATGCTAGACTTGATTAATCAAGAACGTGCAAAGGCAGGGGTAGGACTCCTTAAAATAGATCCTCAACTACAAAAGATGGCCCAAGTGAAATCAGATGAGATGGTTGCGAAATCTTACTTCAGCCATACTTCCCCAACTTATGGCTCCCCTTTTGAAATGATGAAAACATTTGGCATTAGTTATACTTCAGCGGGTGAGAATATCGCGGGAAACTCGTCAGTCGATAACGCACATGAAGCCCTAATGAACAGCCCTGGTCACAAGGAGAACATTCTCAAATCGTCTTTCAATTATATTGGCATTGGGATTACTGCCAGTCCAACGTATGGGAAAATGTTTGCCCAAGATTTTATAGGACGATAGGTTAATCACAATATCCCTTATCTCGTAATTTCTCAATATGCTCCTTCATAATAACGTCCAAATCTATGCCGTATTGCTCTTCAAGGACAAACATCATTGTGACGGCCGTCTGAGCAACGTCGACCAATTCTCGTGCAACCAGCTGCATGGCATCTTCTTCTTCCAAACGCTGTTGCTCTCCACTAAGCCCCCTGAATTTCCCTATGGCTTGAGCTAACTCCCCGGATTCCTCCATAATCTTCAACGCTGTACCTTCCAATGAAGGGCTTAGGCGGTTCAAGCGAGGAAGGGTTACAGTCTTGGAAGCATGTAAATCTTCCCTGTATTTATAATTTGAAGTCATTATGGTTCCCTCCCACATTCTTTTTTCCATCCATTATTGTGATTCTTAAATAATTATAACATCCTTTGCCGCAAACAGACTAAACGGAGTGAAAAGCAATGCTTTCACTCCGTTTCAATTCATCCAAATATTCTACTTATATAATTTTGTCTGACACCAATAGATTATTGAGACAACTAGCAATTCCAGATATATCAGAAAGACACCGTCTCTTAGGCTGTGTGCAATTAACTTGTTAATATTGTCACTTTATCTTATGATGGAGAAAATAATCTGAACGACCCTGCACTGAAGTACAGGGGTTCACGATTGCGACTGGAAGTCGCGATTACGGCTGAAGCCGTTTAAAAGTGCGGACTGGAAGTCCTTATAAAGACTTAAGTCTTCTGAAAGACCTATTGCTGAAAGCAATCT
>DASRMG010000077.1:0-29963 GCA_035648035.1 Desulfosporosinus sp.
ATCTCAGACATCTGGTGATCATGCCGGAGGGGTTCCACCCGTTCCCATCTCGAACACGGAAGTTAAGACCTCCAGGGCCGATGATACTTGGGGCGCAAGCCCCTGGGAAAGTAGGTCATCGCCAGGTAAACAAACAAAAAGACTACCTCCTATGAGGTAGTCTTTTTGCTTGTGCTGAATAGTTGATTTTATATTACTAACCTGGCAGATCGTGAGAAGAAGTTGGCTTTCCATGAACGTTTTTAGAAGCCCGGTTCTTAGCTCAAATCATTTTACAAGGATTCTTTTGTTGAGGTATTTATGCCAAGCATAGATAAGAATGAAAACTAGCAAGTATACTATAGGTGAATAAGGTGTAGGCTTCATAAATTCCAATTTTGAACGGCGGTAAATGCTAATTAAACATAATTTGTAAATGGTCAAACGTTCCAAAAACATACATATTTAACCGTCACCTCTTGTATTCGTTTTCTAAAAATCATATTGAGTTTTTGCCTTCATAATTCATTTTTAAGAAGTTAGTTTGTTCCCAATCAAATAATATATTATTTGATACCGTTTTTTCATAAGCCTCGTAAATAGACTATAGATAAATACTTGGGATATTTAAGAACCATTATGGATTAATAATAGCTTAGCGTATTTAAACTGACCCAATAAACTAAAATGTAAAGCGGGAAGTAGTTTGGACTGCTCGCCAACCGCTATAAAGCGGATAATAATCAACAAGGCTAGGGATCCGTTGAATCAGAACCTGTCCTAAGCCTGGCATCAATGCTGACCACATGGCAGCATGGATGCTAGGGCGTTCTCTTATCTAAATAATTTATCTCAATTGGGATCACGTTAAACGTTTTAACTTCTGCATCTTCTCTTGCGGCTAATATATATTGGCGATTGAGGTCAACTGTCGTTCGATAGGCATCCAAAACGGCAAAAATGTAAGTGAGAATGTAAAATAATACCCAATTTTATTTCAAAACCGTCTTTTGACATCTGGAATCTGCCAGTAAAAGATTATAAATTTGCGAGGTTAATATTATGGTTATGTGTTGCTATTTTCCTTTGTTTTCTTGAAAAGATGGCTAGATTACAATAAGAAAATATATTTTTTTAAATTAAAACAAGGATTTTGGGTATTCGTGGCGAAAGCATATATAGTAATACTAGAATAGTTGAGGGGTTAATGAATGAAGAGGATACGTTTTTTCTACAAGACTAGCTTGGTCACGATCATTGGAGTCACACTTCTGGTCGCTTCAGCGCTGCCGGTACGAGCAAATTTACAGGATCAGTTGAATCAAAATCAGCAACAAGCCGATCAATTAAATGGAGTTTTGAACGCCCAAAAAGACAAAGTGGCGGAGGCAACGACACAAGTGGTGTCCTTAAAGCAATCCGTTTTGGCGTTAAATAATAGTATGGCGCGAGAACAAGTTATTCTAACACAGGAACAAAATAACCTTACGGCTTTGGAAGCTAAGCAAAAAGAGCTTGAGGTTCAACGTCAGGAACATATTGTAGCGTTAGGTAGTGTCTTAAAGAGTAATTACGAAGATGGCGCTACAAACTACCTACAGATGTTGTTTAAAGCCACCAGTGTCCCTGATTTTATTGAACGAGCCGACAAGATTAAGATGGTCATTGGTACTTATAGCAAGCTTCAAAAGGATATTGTTGAGTTAGACGAAACCATGAACGGTCAAAAAGAACTCATAGTACAAAAGCAGACTACGATTCAAGCCTCAATCGACGGTAAAGTACAAACTCAGCAAGCCATGCAATTAACGCTTGATAAGCAACAAACCGTTCTTGCTCTATTAAGTGCCGATGAAAGATCAATGCTTAATTCATCTGTGTCCGCCTCAGCTAAGGTTAGCCGAGTTGAACAATTGATGCAACAGGAAGCCTTTGAAGCAAGAGAAAGGGCGAATCCAACAGTTTCACGTTCAACGTCTGATAGTGCATCTGAAAGTCCGGTAGTCCAAGGAAATGTCACAGTTTCAGGAGGTGCCCAGCACTTACTTAGTTATGGCGCTCGGTTTCTAGGCGTTCGCTATCTCTGGGGGGGGCAAACACCTTCTGGATTTGATTGTTCTGGATTTACCGGATACGTTTTCAAGCATGCTGCGGGTATAACGTTAAGTCGAACATCACAGCAACAGATTTACAATGGAGCTCGCGTCGGGCGGTCTGAATTACGTCCAGGAGATTTAGTATTCTTTCACACAAACTCGAGTAGCCCTTCAAGCATTTCCCATGTTGGGATCTATGTCGGTAATAATATGATGATTAATTCCTCCAATGGTGGTGTTTCATACGATAACATGTCAGACTCTTATTGGGGAAAACGTTTTGCCGGTGCTTGTCGTGTCATAGCGTCTTAAACAAGAACTTAAATTATCCTCCAAGCTTAAAAGAAGGCGTTCTCTTATTTAGAGAAACGCCTTCTTTTCAAATCTATGGTATTATACTTTTGCTTGCTTTTTATACAGTGAGAGGCATGCAGAGGATCTTCAAGAAATGGGATTATATTCACTAAATTATTAAGGTTTGCGGGGCTTGATTCAAGTAGAGGACGAGCTAAATGGATATAATATACTACCTATAAGGTTCTCATATGGTCGCTTACATCAAATGATGTTATGATAAGGGGAATGAATTTGAAAATACTCGCCATTAATCCAGGGTCAACGTCGACGAAAGTAGCTGCCTATGAGAATGAAACTTGCCTTTGGAAGCAAGGGATTGAACACATGGCATGTGAGATCAAAGGTTTTTCCAGTGTGAGCGATCAAAATAAGTATCGAATTGGCACCATTTTAAAAATTCTAGAAGAAAACGGGACGCAATTAAATGAGTTTGATGGGATTGTTGGTCGGGGAGGATTACTCAACCCCTTAGTGGGCGGGACCTACTTAGTTGACGACGATCTTGTCCGTTCCTTGCATAATGCCCCTGGTGGTGAGCATGCTTCCAACTTAGGTGGAATCATAGCGTATGACTTGGGACGGAGGATTGATGTTCCTGTTTACATCGTAGATCCAATCTCTGTAGACGAAATGGGGCCGCTGGCACGACTTTCAGGGCTTCCGGAACTACCGCGTTTAAGCCTGTCTCATGCTTTGAACATGAAGGCAGTTGCCCGAAAAGTGGCCCGTGAACTGGGTAAAACCTATCAGGATCTCAACTTAATTATTGCTCACTTGGGCGGGGGGATCTCTGTTGCCCCGCATTTCAAAGGGAAAATGGTTGATGTGAACAACGCCAATAGTGAGGGCCCTTTTTCTTCAGAACGTTGTGGCACGTTGCCTGCGTATCAACTCGTTAAACTTTGCTATTCGGGAAAGTATTCCGAGAAAGAAGTACTTACTAATATCCATAAAGAAGGGGGGCTATTCGCTTATCTTGGGACAAATGATGCCCGTGTTGCTGAAGCCCGGATGAACGCGGGAGATTTACACGCTAAGCTTGTGTTAGAATGTCTCTGCTATCAGGTCGCCAAGGAAATTGGGGCTATGGCAACGGTGCTAGAGGGAGACATAGATCACATCGTTTTAACCGGGGGGCTTGCACATTCAGAGTTTATTACCCGAGAAATCAATCGACGCGTTTCTTTCATTTCCCCAGTTCTTGTGGTCCCAGGTGAGGAAGAAATGGAAGCCTTAGCACTGGGCGCACTAAGAGTTCTCAAGGGGGAAGAAAAAGCGTTGACCTACGAGGCTTGGGGCAGTTAGTAACACATATAAATGGGGTGTACAGGCATGCGATTTAGTGGATTTGAAGCTTTACTCGACCAGGCGAAGAGCCTGGGTAGGGCTAAGGTTGCGGTGGCTGGTGCAGCAGATAAAGAAGTATTGGAAGCCATCAAGTTAGCAAAAAAGGAAGGCTTTATTACCCCAATTCTCGTAGGTGATGTTTCAGAGATTAAGCAATTAGCACTTGAAATAGCGTTTAGTATAAAGGGAGTTGAGCTGATTCATGAACCTAACCCAGAGTTAGTTGGGCATAAAGCAGTAGACGCTGTTGTCGAGGGACAAGCACATTTTCTAATGAAAGGCCAGATGAACAGTTCGGCTTTTTTACGGGCGGTATTGCGACCTGAGAGAGGATTGCGAACGGAACGCTTACTTAGTCACTTATCTGCCTTTGAGGTTCCGGGGTTTTCCCGTATACTGTTTGTGACTGACGGGGGTGTGAATATTGCTCCTAGCTTAGTGCAAAAGAAGGAAATTCTGCAGAACAGTTTACAGTTTTTAAAAGGCATTGGGATGGATTTAGTCAAGGTGGTTGTGTTGACTGCGAACGAAGTGGCTAATCCTAAAATGCCTGCGACAATGGATGCCCAAGCTTTGACGGAGTTGAGTTTAGTAGGAGCGTTTCCGGGCGCGATCGTTGAAGGCCCGCTGGCGCTTGATGGTGCAGTGAGCGCTGCAGCCTTGAAACACAAGGGAATTTCCAGCCAGATCAATGGCGATGTTGATCTGTTTTTAGTCCCCAGTATCGAAGTCGGAAATGTTTTAGGAAAATCTATGATTTACTTTGCTGGGGCAACAATGGCAGGAATCTTGCTTGGGGCGAAAGTTCCCATTGTCTTGGCGTCAAGAAATGATACGCCTAGGAGTAAGTTTATGGCTTTGGCAATGGCCGCTCTAAGCAGAGAGTCATGACGAGGGGGGATATATTTGCTGGATCGCCGTGTATGTGTTCTGGTTGGGGGGTATGGCGCTGGTAAGACTCAACTCGCTATCAGTGTGGCCATAAAAAAGGCGAGGGAAGGAAAACGCGTAGCTTTGGTGGATCTCGACCTCATTAATCCTTATTTTCGTTTGCGGGAAATAACTGAGACTTTGGAATGCGAAGGGATAGAAGTCATTCGCCCACAAGGTGATCTGGCCTTCGCCGAGAACCCGTCCCTGCCTCCGCAAATTGAGGGTGCTTTAAGGGATACAACTAAGCATGTGGTACTGGATGTAGGCGGCAATGAGACTGGCGCAACAATTTTGGGAAGATACCATGCGTTACTTGAAGCTGATGACGTAGCGGTTCTCCAAGTGGTGAACGTTTATCGTCCCTTCAGCAGCACCATTGAAGAGATAGAGAGACTCAGACACGATATGGAGTGGAAATCTCATCTGAAAGTCCAGGGTTGGATCAATAATTCAAATCTAATCGAATGGACGACACTTGAGGATTGGAACAAGTCAGAAGTACTTATGCAAGCTCTCGTTCGGCAGAGCGAAATACCATGGGTAACCAATGGAGTGATCCCTGAATGGGCTGAAAAAGTAGGACTCCAGTGGCAACCAGAGTTTATCCCAGTTAAGCGGTATCTCAATCTTGGCTGGAAAAGTGCTGCTAAGCGTTCGTAGAACTTAGAGGAGGCGAAAGCGATGAACAATCTCGTTAAGATTAACTCGGAGCGCTGTAAAAGTTGCGGGCTCTGTGTCCACGTTTGTCCCAAAGAACTATTAGCCATTGGTGAGGTTGCCAATAGCAAGGGCTATTATACGGTTGAAATGAACGATCAAACTCAGTGTACCGCTTGTGCATTTTGTGCTCTGATATGCCCCGATTTAGCTTTGGAAGTTTACCGTGGAAAGAAAGGAACGTGAAACTATGGCCTTATTAATGAAGGGAAATGAAGCGATCGCTGAAGCTGCAATTCAAGCAGGTTGTCGTTTATTCTATGGGTACCCAATCACTCCGTCAACTGAAATCCCAGAGTATATGGCCAAGAAGATGAAAGCAGTCGGTGGAACGTATCTTCAAGCAGAAAGTGAAGTTGCTGCAATATATATGGTTTACGGAGCGGGCGCCGTGGGGGAAAGAGTCATGACCGGAACGTCTAGTCCGGGGTTTAGTTTGATGCAAGAAGGCTTGTCGTTTCTTTTCGCTGCAGAGATCCCTTGCGTTATCGTGGACGTTATGCGTGGAGGACCAGGCCTTGGAGGGTTAGGACCCACTCAAGCGGATTATTTCCAATTAACCAAAGGGGGTGGACATGGGGATTACCACGCTATCGTTCTCGCGCCATCCTCGGTCCAAGAAATGGTCGATTTGACGAAAGAGTCCTTTGATTTAGCGGATTGCTATCGTAATTTGGTGATTATTGCAGTGGATGGAATTTTAGGACAAATGATGGAACCAGTTGATTTTCCACCGTTTGAAGGACGTCAACTAGAACCGAAAGACTGGGCAGCTAGTGGCGCAGAGGGACGTCCTAAAAATAACGTGATCAGCTATTACCTTACTCCAGAGTTAGGGGAATCAGAAAACGTTCGGTGGGGCGATAAGATGTCAAAGATTAAGGAAACCGAACAGCGTTTTGTGGAGTATGAAATGGAGGACGCAGACTACGCTTTTGTAGCCTTTGGTACCAGCGCTCGGATCACGGAAACTGCGGTGGACATGCTGAGAGAAGAAGGTATTAAGGTCGGGCTTTATCGACCCGTCACACTTTGGCCTTTTCCCGAAAAAGGGCTGACAGCACGCTTAGCTCAAATCAAAGGTTGGATGAGTGTAGAACTGAGTGCTGGACAAATGGTAGAGGATGTAAGGCTCGTTGTGAATGGTAAAGTTTCAGTTGGCTTTCATGGCCGCATGGGCGGTATGACGCCAGAACCCGAGGATGTGGTTGCTGCGTTTAAAGCGCAGTTGTTAGGAGGCGTGCAAGCATGAAACCGATTTTTACGAAAACAACGGGATTAACTGATCGCCCCTTTCATTATTGTCCTGGTTGTACACATGGGATCATACACCGTTTGATTGGTGAGCTTTTGCAAGAAATGAACTTGATTGAAAAAACAATCGGGGTAGCCCCAGTTGGGTGTTCTGGGTTCTGTGAGAACTACTTCGCATGTGATATGATCGGTGCCGCCCATGGTCGAGCTGTAGCGGTCGCAACGGGCGCGAAACGAGCTCGTCCAGACCGTTTCGTGTTTACTTATCAAGGCGACGGAGATGGAGCTTCTATTGGGCTTGCTGAAACGATATCGGCTGCCGCGCGGGGCGAAAGAATTACCTCTATATTCGTCAATAATGCTATTTATGGAATGACTGGTGGACAAATGGCACCCACGTCTCTTATTGGGCAACGAACCTCAACCTCGCCGTATGGTCGCGATGCGGAGACCATGGGCTTCCCTCTGGACCTTCCTAAAATATTGACTCAGGTAGAAGGAGCAGCCTATGTAGCCTCTGTTTCTGTCGATAGCCCTCAGGGTATCAAAGAAGCTAAAAAAGCCCTTAGAAGAGCGTTTCAAGTTCAAATTGATGGCTTGGGATACTCCTTTGTTAGTATTCTCTCTACCTGCCCCACGAACTGGGGGGTCAACCCGGTTGAAGCCTTAGAATGGTTACAAACTAAGATGAAGCCTCACTTTGCCCTGGGAGAATTGAAAGTTCCTGCAAGCAAAGGGGGAGATGCGGTATGAGTTTAACAAAAACGATGACTAAATATAAGTTTGCTGGCTTCGGTGGCCAAGGTGTTTTGTTTATCGGAAAAGTATTGGCTCAAGCTGGGATGATTGCGAAGTACCAAGTCACCTGGATCCCTGCCTATGGTCCGGAAATGCGTGGCGGGACAGCAAACTGCTCTATCATCATTTCAAATAAAAAAATTGGTTCTCCTACGGTGGGGAAACCGGATATTGCCATTGTTATGAATGAGGCTTCTTATCTAAAGTTTGTTGATACTGTGGTTCCAGGAGGGACGCTGTATGTCAATTCTTCGTTGATACCGGAACTACCGGGAAGAGCGGATATACGGATTGTGCGTGTGCCAGTCAATGAAATTGCTCATGAAATGGGGGATGAAAAAGTGGCTAATATTGTCATGCTGGGAGTTATGCAGGCAATGATACCTTTTGTACCTGATGATATTTTAGAAAAAGTTCTTATGGAATTTGCCGGGAAAAAGCCAGCACTTGCTCAGCTCAATATGAGAGCCCTTAAGGCCGGCCATGAATATGGTGAGAAATTATGATGAAGAAATATGATTTCCTATGGCTACTCGGTATCATCGCGGTGTTTATGGTCCTGATTCTACCGACAACACATGCCGTATTTATGTCGGTGACAGCAGCGCATCCTTATCTAATGGGATTTGTGAAATTTGCCTTTCTAGCAACTATGGGAGAATTATTGGCGTTGCGATTGGTACAAGGAGACTGGAAAAAGCCAAAGGGGCTGTTATACAAGGCCTTCATTTGGGGTTTCTTGGGGATGGCCATTGTGCTGGTATTTGATCTCTACGCCGGAGGGGTGGCAGGGAGCATAAAGAAAGGGCTTTTGCCATCTCTTGGAGGAAAGCTTGGATCTGCCTTCTTTATAAGTGCACTGATGAACTTATTTTTCGCCCCAACATTCATGGCGTTTCATCGTATTACGGATACCTATATTGAGCTGGGGAAAGGAAAACTCAGCCTAATCTTAAAAGTTAAACTAGCGCAGGTTACAAAACACATTGACTGGGATGGTTATGTTCGTTTTGTAGTCCTAAAAACAATTCCTTTTTTCTGGATTCCTGCTCACACTTTGGTGTTCTTGCTCCCGTCGGCATATCGTGTTTTGGCGGCAGCTTTCCTCTCAATTGCTTTAGGTGGCATTTTGGCTTTCGCAAAAAAACGTTAAGACTAATTTGAATTAAACAAAATAGAGAAGCCCGTGAACTTCATGGTTTGAAGAAGTTCACGGGCTTTAAAATAACTCTCTTTATTCAATAGTCTCATCTGAGTCCGTAGGACCGACTTGGTCTTTTAATCGTCCTGCATGTCGCGTTGCTTCCCGAAGCAAAAACTCCATGTGGGCATTAACACTGCGAAATTCATCGGCAGCCCAACGTTCTAGGGAAACGTATAGTTTAGGATCAAGTCTTAAGGGGTATTGCTTTTTCACCATAATCATACACATCCATTGTAACTTTAATAAACAGTTCCTGTATTGATAACAGGTTGCACAGCACGTTCAGAAACGATGGCTACTAAGAGATTATTAACCATGGCGGCTTTGCGTTCTGCATCCAAATGAAGCACTCCGTCTTTTTCGAGCCGATCTATCGCCATTTCGACCATGCCAACTGCACCTTCCACTATTATTTGTCGGGCAGAAAGGATGGCGGACGCCTGTTGACGTTGAAGCATAGCACCAGCAATTTCGGTTGCATAGGCCAAATGGGTCAGACGAGCCTCGGACACTTTGACACCCGCCAGGATGAGCCGTTGCTGGAGTTCGTTCATCAACTCAGCAGATACCTCTTCAGGATTACCACGCAGGGACAAACTCTTTGCTTCAAAGTTGTCGTAAGCGTAGCGTGTTGCCACGTGCCGTAAAGCTGTTTCACTTTGTATTTCTACGAATTGTTCATATTTCTCGACATCAAAAATTGCCTTAGCGGTATCAACGACACGAAAGACGACAACCGCAGCAATCTCGACGGGGTTGCCTTCAATGTCATTGACTTTGAGGGTTTTAGTATTGAAATTTCGTACCCGTAACGAAACCCCTTTACGTACCGCAAATGGGACACTTAACCATAAACCAGGTTCGCGGATTGTACCGAGATAACTCCCAAAAAATACCATGGCATATGACTTGTTTGGTTGAACCACTAAAATGCCAGTTCCTAAAATAATAGCAACAATAATGAGAGGAATTCCCACTAAGGATTGTTGCACTATTAAAGCAGTTCCACCAATCAAGAGGGCAAACACAAGGACCAGAGCAAGATATCCGTTTACTGCCCACGCTTTCTTTTCAATCATTTCGAAGCCTCCCTAAATTTTCTCTCATAGAAACCTTATTGATATTAATATGATATCAATATAATACCAAAATGTGAAGAGAGTTGCCAAAGAAAATAATGAAAATAATGAGTACAAAATAGCTAAATTGGTCATTTTAATAGTGAAAGGTGTGAAGAAAATGACCCAAGCTCAAGAGTCTCAAAATACTTTTCCAGCGCAACACCAAGAACAACAACCGGGTCTTGAAGTTTTAATGAATCCAAAACCAGTTGCCGAAGATGATGGGTATGTAGGAAGTTCAAAGTTAAAAGGAAAAGTTGCAATCATTACTGGTGGAGATAGTGGGATTGGTAGGGCAGTGGCTATCGCTTATGCTAAAGAAGGTGCAGATGTTGTCATAGCTCATTTGAATGAAGTTGACGATGCGAATGCAACAAGAGCACGGATAGAACAATTGGGGCAGCGCTGCCTAGTGGTTGTTGGAGACATAGGTGATGAGGTCTTTTGTCAGGACATCATTAATAAGACCCTTCAGACTTTTGGAAAATTAGATATTGTCGTCAATAATGCTGCAGAACAACACCCGCAAAATAGTTTACTCGATGTAACGACTGCACAACTGGAAAGAACGTTCCGTACTAACATATTTAGTTATTTCTTTCTAACTAAAGCCGCATTACCCCATCTGAAAACGGGGAGTGTGATTATCAACACTACCTCGATTACTGCCTATGAGGGGCATGATCAACTCATCGATTATTCTGCGACAAAAGGGGCTGTCGTTTCCTTTACCCGTTCAATGTCCGAATCACTTTGTAAATTAGGCATTCGCGTCAATGGCGTCGCACCGGGTCCTATTTGGACGCCATTAATTCCCGCTCCTTTACGGCTGAACATGTGGCAACCTTTGGAGCTTCTACACCTATGAAAAGAGCAGGGCAACCGAAAGAGTTAGCACCAGCGTATGTATTTTTGGCGTCTGAGGATTCCTCATATATGTCGGGGCAGATTCTGCACATCAACGGAGGAACGATAGTAGGCGGCTAAATTAATCACTAGGACAAAAAAATTAGGAGGTGAGAACTTGATCAGTTGCACCTCCTATCAAGATTGATTCATATCATTAGTTGCATAAATTTATAATTGTTATATAATTAAATATGGCTTGTGATTTAAGTCACATTTACTATCTAGGGCTGTGAACAATCTGAGTTTTAGAAATTGGTTGTAAAGAGGAATGTTATGTTTTCTGAATTTAATAAGCGTGGACTTATAAGACATATGGTTCAGATGTTGTTTGCTGTTATTGTTGTATACATTGGCGTAACATTTATTGTATTTGTAGGTCAGCTCGAGAATGGAGTACTGTCAGAAGTAAGGCGGCCTGCTGGTGTTGAAGCTTTTTTGCCGATCAGTGCGTTAGTTGGGCTAAAAGCTTGGCTTTCGACAGGTAATTTTGACCCTATCCATCCTGCAGGATTAGTCATTCTCTTAGCAGCAATCACAGTATCCATGTTATTTAAGAGAAGTTTCTGCTCCTGGATCTGCCCGATTGGGACACTGTCTGAAGGTCTCGCTAAAGTTGGGAAACGGGTATTGGGACGGAATTTCTTGATAACCAAGTGGCTCGATTATCTACTTCGGTCTGTGAAATACATCATTCTACTCTTCTTCGTCTGGGTTATCTTTTTTGGGATGAGCGGAGAGAGTGCGTCGGAGTTCGTGCAAACACCTTATAATATGGTGTCAGATATTAAAATGCTTCAATTCATGCAACATCTAGCCGTTGTTGGGATGACCGTTATTGGGATGATCATACTGTTTTCGATTCTCTTTGAAAATTTTTGGTGTCGATATTTATGTCCATACGGCGCGCTATTGGGGCTGGTCAGTATAATAAGTCCCTATAAGGTTAGACGGAATTATACATCTTGCATTCAATGTGGGCAATGTGGTGAAAGTTGTCCTAACCACATTGCTGTTGAACAGGCCAGTAGTGTGTGGTCTCCAGAGTGCACGGGTTGCTTAAACTGCGTACAGCAATGTCCTGTGAACGATACGTTATCATTCAAGGGTTGCATGGGACTCCCATCTCTTTCCCTTAAGACCCTCGCTTATACTGTGATAGGGCTATGGATCTTGTTTATATTTCTTGCGAAATTTTCGGGTCATTGGGAGACTAACATCACGGTGGAAATGTATCGACGAATACTACCTCTAGCCCATTAAGTTGGACGTTGAATTTCATTAAAAGTTAGCGTAGGTGGAACAGGAAACTAGAAATTGCTTGTTCCACTTTTCTGATGTATATATAACTGAACAAAAGCGAATGAGTTAATCTCAATAATAAGTTCATAGTGACTTGAAATTAATCATAGAATGTAAGGATGACAGGCGCTGTTTCTCCACTCAAGGATCTCAAACTAGGGAGCATAATACTATTGAATTACAGGGCGGGATTTAAGTTTTCCGGTGCATTTCAGCATAAAGAAGAAAGGTTATTAACTAAATTTTATGAAAATATAAGGGTATGTGAAAAGGTTCATTATCTTTTTACACCATTATCTCTTGCAATCGGTTATAATGGGGGTACTAGGGATGCATTATGAGTAAAAAAGGAGAGTAATTATTGAATGGAAAACAAATTTAAAGACTCATTGCTTAATAAAAACACTCTATCCGTAACATGGGAGCTCGTACCTGGGAGAGGTGCAACCGAGAAAGCCCAACTAACTGCGCTTGCGTCTGCAGAACAAGCCGCTAAGGGTGGCAGAGTCCATGCGCTAACCATCACTGATAACCCTGGAGGTAATCCAGCAATTCTGGCTGATTATTTGGGAATGGAAATTCTCAAGATGGGTATTGAACCTTTGGTACATTTCACTTGTAAAGATAAGAACCGTAATCAAATGGAAAGTCAATTGTATGCTTTAGATCGTGCAAAAGTTCGCAACCTCTTAGTAATGACGGGAGACTATACGGTTTCTGGGTTTCAAGGACGTCCAAAACCAGTGTTTGACCTCGATCCTTCTAATACATTACAGCTCATAGAAGCAATGAATAAGGGCTTAGAAATTCCTGGCTTTAAGGCTTCAACTTTCAACACGCCAAGTGAATTTTTCGCAGGATGTGCGGTGTCACCTTTCAAGTCCACAGAGGCTGAGCTGATGGTTCAGTACTATAAATTGAAAAAGAAAATTCAAGGCGGCGCGAAATTCGTTGTTACACAATTAGGCTATGATGTAAGAAAATGTCACGAGGTCTTACAATTCCTTAAAGTTAATAAACTGGATATTCCGGTAGTAGGAAATATTTATGTTCTCCCTTATGGAGCGGCAAATGTCATGAATCAAAACAAGTTACCCGGTTGCGTCGTAACGGATAAACTTTTAGCAGAACTTAATTTGGAAAAAGCCGCCCCGGATAAAGGGGTCGGTGAGCGTCTGTTGAGAGCGGCTAAATTGTACGCAATTTTAAAAGGTATAGGTATGGCCGGCGTTCATATTGGTGGTCATAATCTTAAATATGAGCAATTAGAATACATTCTTGACAAAGGGGAGGAACTTTTTCCTACATGGAAAGATTTGGTCAAGGAATTCGATTATCCTCAAACCAATGGTTTCTACTACTTTGAAAAAGATGAGAGAACGGGCTTGAATTCAGATCGACCCACAAACACAAAAAATCTCCCTTTAGATGCTCCTGCTGGTGCGATGAACTCGCTGATGAGGGGAATGCATGGTCTCTTATTTACACCGAACAAGAAACTATTCCCCATGATGCGTGGGATGTACCGTTCGACAGAGGGTAAGAAAAAAACTGGCAAGGCACTGCATGCAGTAGAACATCTTGCTAAAGTGATCATGCTTGATTGTAAGGATTGTGGCGATTGTGCTATGTTAGATTTAGCATACCTTTGCCCAATGTCACAATGTCCCAAAGGTCAGCGTAATGGGGCTTGTGGGGGGAGCTTAGACGGCTGGTGTGAGGTTTATCCTAAAGAGAAGAAATGTGTCTGGGTCAGGGCTTATGCAAGACTCAAAAAATATGGCGAAGAAGCAGCATTAGATGTCCCTCCAGTACCACCCGCTAATTGGGATTTCTATCAGACGTCCTCTTGGTCAAATTTCTTCTTAGGAAAAGATCATTCGGCTCCCATATTAGGTATTAAACGTCCGGAGAGTAAGATTAAGAAGTCTTAGTGAACTCGACTACCCTACTTATAGAATTTGGGGTTTTAAAAATAAAATAATAGGTTAAAGTGAAAGAGACTCATTGATCATCAATGGGTCTCTTTCTATTCGCTAATCATACAACCAAATACACAAACACCCCCCGGTCGATAGACCGGGGGGTGTGGCCCAAGGAATTATAGATCTAACTATTACTACAGCAGAAATAACATTTGTGCATAGGTGGGAAGGGGCCAGAGATCCGCGTCAATAATTGTTTCTAATTTATCTCCATCAGTTCGGAGGGAACCCATTGCCTTGAAAACTACATCTCGATAGTAGACACCATGTTCATAGGCATCATTTGTCATAGCATTGGCTTCCTGAGTGTCTTTCTCAAGAGCATTTAGATTCGCTTTGAAAGAAACTAGAGTCGAGCAGAGATCTTTCAGCAGGTATTCTTGAACTGATGTATCTGCAATGCTAGAAGCAGATTTAACGGCATTAATAGAATTTGCTAGCTGGGTAGAATATTTGACAGCTGCCGGTATAATCAGATGTTGGCCCATGTCAATCATGGTTAGAGCCTCAATGTTGATCTGCTTGGCATATTGTTCTAAGTTGATTTCGTAACGAGATTCTAGTTCGGTACGATTCAATACTTTATGTTTTTCATACAATTCCACTGTGGACTCACGCAGGAGAACAAGTGATGCGTCAACGGTTGAGGTGATATTAGGGAGTCCTCGTTTAGTCGCCTCTTCAATCCACTCTGCGGAATACCCATTGCCGTCAAATAGGACCCGTTGATGTTTGCTGGCGGTTTCCTTAAGGAGTTCTTGAAGGGCTTGATCAAAGTCAGTTGCTTGCTCTAGACGATCTGCAAATTGAGAGAGAACTTCACCAATAATCAGATTGAGAACTACGTTGGGTCCAGAGATGGATTGAGAGGAAGCAACCATCCTGAATTCGAATTTATTCCCGGTAAAAGCGAAGGGTGAAGTGCGATTGCGATCCGTTGAATCTTTACGGAAAGCGGGCAGTGTAAGGACGCCACTGGCCATTCTTTCTCCTTGGAGGGAACGATTGAGTCCTCCGTTTTGCAGTTGTGAAAAAATGTCAGTGAGCTGATCCCCTAGGAAAATAGAGATGATAGCGGGTGGTGCTTCGTTGGCACCTAGACGGTGATCATTACCAGGGTTAGCAGCTGAAACCCGTAATAATTCTGCATAATCATCCACCGCTTTGACCACCGCACAGATGATCGTCAGGAATTGGTAATTTTCATGAGGAGCAGTGCCCGGGTCTAGGAGGTTTAGCCCATCGTCTGTTGACATTGACCAGTTGTTATGTTTTCCTGAACCGTTCACACCCGCAAATGGCTTTTCATGAAGCAAGCAAACCATATCATGACGGAGGGCCACTTTTTTCATAGTGTCCATGACAAGTTGATTATGGTCAGTGGCAATATTTGTTGTTCCAAATATTGGTGCTAGCTCAAACTGTCCAGGGGCTACTTCGTTATGTTGGGTCTTGGCCATAACACCAAGTTTCCATAACTCTATATTTAATTCATGCATAAAGCCGGCTACCCGTGCCTTAAGGCTTCCAAAGTAATGATCGTCTAGTTCTTGACCTTTAGGAGGCATGGCTCCATACAGCGTTCGACCCGTTAACATGAGGTCAATTCGTTTCTCAAAGAAATTCTTGTCCACTAGAAAATACTCTTGTTCAGCACCAACGGTACTAGTGACATGAGTCGTTGACGTATTTCCGAAGAGTCGTAAGATACGTAAGGCTTGTTTGGAGAGCGTCTGCATAGAGCGAAGAAGAGGCGTTTTTTTATCTAGCGCTTCTCCATTGTAAGAGCAAAAAGCCGTGGGAATACATAACGTTAAGACGCCGCCATCTTCTTTAAGAAAGGCAGGAGAGGTGCAGTCCCAGGAGGTATACCCTCTTGCCTCGAACGTATTGCGTATTCCACCACTGGGAAACGAGGAGGCATCTGGTTCGCCTTGAATGAGTTCCTTTCCAGAAAAATGCATAAATACAAGGCCATGTTTCGAAGGCGAGATAAAGGAATCATGCTTCTCAGCCGTGATTCCCGTCAACGGCTGGAACCAGTGGGTAAAATGTGTGGCCCCTTTTTCAATCGCCCAATCCTTCATGGCGTTGGCTACGATCTCAGCAACACTGGGTTCGAGAGAAAGGCCTTCTTCGATGGTCTTACGCAAAGATTTGTAGGTTGCTTTCGGTAAACGTTGTCTCATTACAGCATCATTAAATACATTCTCTCCAAAAGATTTCATTAGGTTTTTACCCCTTTCATATAACAGCAAAAGTTATCGTCACATAAATAAAGAAAAAGAACCCCCCCAAAGATTATTCAAATCTTCAAGAAGCTCCATTGCTCCATTAATAATATACTACTAATCTATCACTTTAAAACGTAACTGACAAGGGGAATCATTGAAGTATACAGTATTAAACGAATTCAAATATATATTAAACTTTTAGCAGCATTAGATGATCAAGACTCAAGGCTGTACTTGCCTTGGGTAGACTCACCGTTATAATATAATAATAGATTAGGTATGAACTGATCTATAGGTGTAACCCTATAATAAGTGATCATTCAAGAAAAGGAGAACGAAACATGATTGAGATCGGAAAACTTCAAACACTCAAGATCGCAAATTTTACATCCTTTGGTGCTTATTTGGATGCAGGCACGGGTGTTCGGCACGATAATATCCTTCTTCCTATAAAACAGGTACCGGAAGATTCGAAAGAGGGAGACGAGTTAGAGGTATTTATTTATCGGGATTCAGAGGAACGGTTAATCGCCACGAGGAAAAAAGTATTGGCACAATTAGGTGAATTAAACTATTTAAGAGTCACGGCAAAGACTCAGATCGGCGCTTTTCTGGACATAGGTTTAGAGCGAGATTTGTTTTTACCGTTTCATGAACAGAAATTTCCAATCACGGTGGGTAAATCTTATTTGGTAAAGGTCTATTTAGATAAGAGTCAGAGACTGAGCGCGACGACAGAAATATATCAGTATCTATCGGCTGAGTCAACTTATCAGAAGAACGACAAAGTAGTGGGGACGGTCTATTCGCTGAACCCTGAAATGGGCGCTTTTATCGCTGTTGATAATAAGTATATGGGACTTATTCCTGTCAATGAATATTTTAGAATGTTGCAAGAAGGTGATCAAGTTGAAGCACGGGTGATCAGGATAAGAGAAGATGGCAAGCTTGATTTATCACTAAGAGAGCTTTCCTATATACAGATGGATAAAGATACGCTGAAGATTCTCCAAGCGATCAAGGACTATGCAGGATTTTTGGCACTGAATGATAAAAGTAGCCCCCTCGAAATTCAAAGTCGCTTACAAATGAGTAAAGCGGCCTTTAAAAGAGCAGTTGGAAAACTTCTTAAGGAAAATAAAGTAGTGCAGACAGAGGGTGGCTTAAAAGAAATTTGAAAATTATTGTGGATGCTGACGCTTGTCCCAGGGCTGTATTGTTAATTTGCCAAAGGGTTGCTCGTGACTATTTTTTAGAAGTTTGGACAGTAGCAAGTTTTAATCATAATATTGAGTCCGACCATCACGTAGTAGTAGGAAATGCCTCGCAAGAGGCTGATATCCGAGTCATGAATCTTGCGCAATTGGGCGATCTGGCGGTGACACAGGACTGGGGTCTGGCAGCGATGCTGCTGGGAAAAGGGGTGAAATGTACCACTCCAAGTGGACGAGAGTTTGACACTAATAGTATTGAATTTTTACTTGAGGAACGAGAGGCCAAAGCAAAGTTTCGACGGGGTGGGGGAAGAACTAAAGGACCTAAAAAGAGAAAGTTAGAAGATGATCAGCAGTTCGAGGCGTGTCTTCTGGAGATGCTTAACAAAGTATGAACTGACTGAACTTGCTGAGCTAAAGTTATACAACTATTGTTAAAGACTTTGCACTTTTGGCAGAATATGATTAAACTAAGGATTGTAAGATAAAACGATGGAGGTTAATAATGAGTACAGTAGTAGAAACTAAGGAATTCCAAACAGAAATTCGTCAATTGCTGGATATTGTTATCCACTCGCTCTACACTGAGCGTGAGATTTTTTTAAGGGAGCTCATTTCAAATGCGGCAGATGCTATGGAGAAACTACGTTATACGCAACTTACAGGTGAGGTCAAAGATCAGGATTTGCCCTTACAGATTTCTATCGATACAGATGATACAGCCCATACTTTGACGATCACGGATACGGGAATAGGGATGACGAAAGAAGAGTTAGTTGAGAATATTGGGACCATTGCTCATTCGGGCTCCAAAGAATTCATCAAACATCTAAGCACTAAAGGGGATCAGAAGGATCTTAACCTGATTGGGCAATTTGGGGTTGGGTTTTATTCTGCCTTTATGGTCGCGGATAAAGTGACGTTATATACTCGTACCTATCAAACAGAGGGTAAAAGCTTTATCTGGGAATCAGATGGCGTAGGGAGTTATACGATTACTGAAGGTGAGGATCTAAGTAGGGGCACAAAGATGGTTCTCCATTTAAAAGAGGATGCTTACGATTTCGCCAAAGAAGAAAGCGTCCAAAGGATCATTAAGCAGTATTCGAGTTTTGTCCCTTTTCCTATCATCGTAAATGGGCAAAAAGTCAATACAGTGGATGCCCTCTGGATAAAAAATAAAAATGAAATTTCGGATGAAGAGTATAATGAATTTTATAAGTTCATCGCGAATGCGCAAGATGAACCGCTCTTACGCCTGCATTTTTCATCAGATGCCCCGATAAATATTAACACTTTATTATATGTTCCCAAGGAGAACCTTGAGCAATTTGGGTTTGGACGAACAGAGCCAGGGGTAAATCTTTATTGCAAAAAAGTATTAATTCAAGAAAAATCCCCCATCGTACTACCGGAGTGGTTACGCTTTTTAAAAGGGGTTATGGATAGTGAGGAACTACCCCTTAATATTTCTAGGGAGACCATGCAGGATAGTGCTTTAGTTAGTAAGCTGAGCAAAGTAGTCACAAGCCGTTTTCTTAAATTTCTAGATGGTCAAGCCACCTCAGATCCCGAGAAGTATAAAGAATTCTGGGAAAAATTTAACTTCTTCATTAAAGAGGGCGCAGCCAATGACTTTACACATCGTAATGAACTTGTCAAACTGTTACAGTTTGAATCGTCGAGTACCGTGTCTGGAGACTTGATTTCTTTAGCAGACTACGTAGGCCGCATGAAAGAAGATCAAACTTCCATCTATTACGTCAACGGCCCAACGCGAGAGGGAATAGAGTCTGGTCCTTATCTAGAAGTATTCCGGGATAAGGGCTATGAAGTAATTTATACGTATGCTGCCATTGATGACTACATCTTCGGTTCCATCGGAGAGTATGAAGGAAAGAAACTCATTTCTGCCGATCAAGCAGATTTAGAGTTAGCGAATGAAGAAAAAGATAGAAATGAACTTGCCTTACCTGAAGAGGAAGTTAAGGTTTTAACGGAATGGTTGAAAGAGGTCTTAGGAGCTAAGGTGACAGAAGTACGGGAGTCTAAGCGCTTGGTAGACAGTCCTGCTGTTGTTTTCAGCCCATTTGGGACAAACAGTATGCAACGGATGATGCAACTTATGAATAAAGAATCCAGTGAAGTAGGGCCCAGTGTTTTGGAGATTAACGCCTCACATCAGATGATTAAACGTCTGGACGAAGCAAGGAAAAAGGAGGACACCTTTGCTAAGATTGCAGCAGAACAAATTTTCGAGAACGCCCAAATTGCAGCTGGGCTTATTATTGATCCAAGAGGTATGGTAAAACGCTTGAATGAAATCTTAGAGCGTGCGTTGGGATAACCGACTTTTTTAGGTGAAAAAGAGGATGGATTGCCATCCTCTTTTCTATATATTCTGGGCAATTTACAGAATGACTGATTGACTAATTCTCCCTCAAGGTGATATTTTGTAAGGTGGGAACTTAACTTAGACTATTTAAAAAATTCTTAAATTAAGCATAACCATATGCTCCGTAACTCACAAGCAAAGGCATCGTGATCTTCAAATTCAGAATGAATTCAAGGTTACTATGAGATTATCTAATTGTGGCTATAAGGAATATGATCTTTACAAGCCAGTCAAAACTCCTTAAACTGATAAGTGATAATAAGAACAAACAATATTCTGTTAGTACCACATGTATAGAGACATACTACTTCTTGACAATAGCCTAAATGACGCCCAGTAATCTAATGACGTTATGAATGAGAGGCGGGTGTTGGAGACTTTCAACATCGCCTTAATTTGCTTAACGAATAGATTGCAGTTCAACACAAGGCTTTTGCATATTAACTACAAAGGGGTGATCGAAAATGGACATAAAACTGAAGAGCCTCCTAGAAGAAAAGAAATCCAGTATTTTGTCAAGTTGGTTCGATGCGATCATGGAGTCGTATCCCACGGATAACACGGGGCTTTTCAAAAAGCAGGAAGATAGGTTTGCTAATCCGGTGGGTCATACGTTCAATCAGGGCATGGAAAGTATACTGGAAGCACTCGTTGCAGAGAAAGAACTTGCTGAGAGTTTACCGTTTCTCGATGATATTATTAGAGTGAGGACGGTTCAGGATTTCACTCCCGCTAAAGCGGTAGACTTTATTTTTAAGCTTAAAAAGGTGGTCAGAGAAGCACTGAAGAAGGAAGTCAGACAAGATCGTTTGGACGAGGCGTTATTGAACTTTGAATCCAAAATAGATGATCTGGCACTTCTTGCCTTTAATATATATGTGACATGTCGAGATCAGCTAAATCAACTGAAGGTTGATGAACTGAAAAGAATGACGTTTACCCTGTTGAAAAAAGCAAATCTAATGAGTGAAATCCCAATGGAAGAGTTCGAACGCAGAGATCAAGAAGAACCCGGTATTTAAAGGAAGGAGGTCGTAGAGTGAAAGCGCTGTTTTCTTTCCTCGCCGTATGTCTACTTATCGCAATTGCCACCCTGGGAGCGTACACAACGAGTTTACATTACACGTTTGGCATCATTATACCTTATGTAGCCCTTATTTTGTTTGTAGGGGGATTCATTTACCGAGTCATTCAATGGGGTCGTTCTCCTGTGCCATTCCGTATTCCTACAACTGTTGGACAGCAAAAATCACTCCCGTGGATCAAACAGAATAAGATCGAAAACCCTACAAATGTTCTCGGTGTCATTGTCAGAATGGCTATGGAAGTCCTTTTCTTCCGCTCGTTGTTTCGCAATACTAAGACTGAAGTAACAATGGGGGCAAAGGGCCCAATTATATCTCACGGCTCAGCTAAATGGCTTTGGTTAGGCAGTTTGTTTTTTCACTGGTCGTTCCTAATCATAATATTTAGACATTTGAGGTTTTTCTTAGAGCCAATACCGTATTTTGTTCAAATACTAGAAAGTGTTGATGGTATTTTACAAATCGGGATACCAACAATATACTTGACAGATGCATTCTTTTTAATAGCGGTGACCTACCTCTTCCTCAGGAGATTAGTCATTCCACAACTGAAGTATATCTCACTAGCCGCTGATTACTTTCCACTATTTTTGATTTTGAGTATAGCAACGACAGGCGTGCTGATGCGGTACTTCTATAAGGTAGACCTTATTGCTGTTAAGCAGTTGGCCATTGGACTAACTATTTTCCAGCCCATTCTTCCTGCTGGAATTGGAGTTATGTTCTTTATCCATATATTCCTTGTCAGTGTTCTATTTGCATATTTTCCGTTGAGTAAGTTAATGCATGCGGGGGGTATTTTCCTCAGCCCAACTCGAAACATGCTTAGCAACAATCGAATGGTTAGACACATTAATCCTTGGAATCCTGAAGTAGAGGTTCATACCTATCCGGAGTATGAAGATGAATATAGGGAAAAAATGAAAAAATTTGGTATCCCGGTAGAAAAGGAGTGATCGTGGATGGCGAAAGTAGAGAAGGTTAAACTTCCAAAGCCACAAGAACTATCTGAGATAGATTTCAAACTACCTACAACGGACTGGATGGATACACCAACTGTGTTGAAACCAGGTAACTATTGTTGGGGCGCTAAGGAAAAGGATCTTAAAACGCTGGGTTTACCTAACCCCAGACAGTGGTCGCCTGCCGATGACGATTGGAAATTGCCAGAGGGCTGGCAAACAACCATTCTAGAGGGAATGGCAGAAAGACTTGCTAAGTATCGCTCTTTTAAGATCTTTATGGATATTTGTGTGAGATGTGGTGCCTGTGCTGATAAATGCCACTTTTATATTGCCTCTGGTGACCCCAAAAATATGCCTGTTCTAAGAGCTGAATTAATTAGATCGGTCTACAAAAAATATTTCACGACCTCTGGAAAATTTCTAGGGCGTTTAGCTGGGGCAAGAGAACTTGATGAAAATGTATTAAAGGAATGGTGGTCTTACTTCTTTCAGTGTACAGAATGCCGTCGCTGTTCTGTTTTCTGTCCCTATGGTATCGACCAAGCAGAAGTGACAATCATTGGACGTGAACTTTTGAATTTAGTGGGCTTAAACATCGATTGGATCGCAGGACCTGTCGCGAATTGCTACATGAAGGGAAATCACCTTGGTATTGAACCTCATGCCTTCAAGGGTAATATTGAGTCGATGTGCGATGACATTGAGGATATGACAGGCATTAGAGTCAACCCAACCTTCAACAGAAAAGGTGCTGAGATACTCTTTGTAACACCCTCTGGCGATTATCTTGGAGAGCCAGGCATTTACACTTGTATGGGTTATCTCATGCTCTTTCATGAGCTGGGACTCGATTATACGTGGAGCACCTATGCTTCTGAAGGCGGAAACTTTGGTTTCTTCACCTCAAACGACATGGCCAAGCGGCTCAATTACAAGATTTACGCGGAGGCTAAACGATTAGGCGTAAAATGGATCATTGGTGGGGAATGCGGACACATGTGGCGGGTTATGAATCAATATATGGATACTTGGAATGGCCCTGCTGACTTCATGGAAGTGCCGAAATCACCCATTACAGGAACAGTCTTTGAAAATGCCAAATCTACCAAGATGGTTCATATTACCGAGTTTACCGCCGATCTGATTAAACACAATAAAATAAAACTGGACCCAAGCCGAAACGATCACCTGAAGGTCACCTATCATGACTCATGTAATCCCTCAAGAGGCATGGGACTTCTTGAAGAGCCAAGGTACGTCCTTAAAGCTGCTTGCAATAATTTCTACGAAATGCCAGAAAACACAATCCGAGAGAAAACATTCTGCTGTGGTAGTGGCTCAGGTCTTAATGCGTCGGAAAATATGGAACAGCGAATGAGAGGCGGATTCCCACGTGCGAATGCAGTTAAGTATGTTCAAGAAAAACATGGAGTGAACATGCTTGCCAATATATGTGCCGTTGATCGTGCTGCATTTCCTGCCCTCATGGACTATTGGTGTCCTGGAGTCGGTGTGGCTGGAACCCATGAGTTGTTAGGAAATGCCTTGGTAATGACGGGTGAGACAGAGAGAACTATCGACTTGCGCGGTGAAGATCTACCAGGAAAGGAGGGTGATGAGTAATGTATAAAGGCGGAAAAATAATTGCTTCGCTCATTATATTTGTTGCTTTCCTATCCATTCCTTTCTTCTATAATATGGGGAAAGCCAATGCTGGTCCGGATGTCAATTTAAGTACTCCGGCCATCGAGGCACTTGCCCCGGCTGATCAGCAGTGTATTGAGCCTGTAGAATTCATGAGAGCGAATCATATGCAATTGCTCAATGATTGGAGAACAGAAGTCGTTCGTAATGGTAAGACAGAATATATCAATAGCCAAGGGAAGGCCTTTAACATGAGTCTTCAAGATACTTGCTTGAGCTGTCATTCAACCGATGCTGAGAAAGTAGCAAATACAGGTATAAGTAATCCAGCTGCAAACAATGGTATGAGTAACCCCACTGCAAATGCATCTCCTGAATTCTGTGCCTCCTGCCATACCTATACAGCTGTTAAACCGAACTGTTGGAGCTGCCACTTTGAGCCAAAGGGGGCATTGAAATGAGCATTAATCGAAGACAATTTTTGAGAAGAGCAGGTATGCTTACTGCGTTAGGTCTTGGGGGAACCATTGCTTTTACAGGGTTCCGAAAAAAAGCAGTTGTGGAAGCAGCGGGATATGGCGTCAAAAGCAACGCTTTAAAAGCAACCCGATGGGCTATGGCTGTTGACATGAGTAAATTTAAAACAGAAGATGATTTTAAACGGATTAAAGAAGCTTGCCATAGTATCCATAATGTTCCCGATTTCGGCAATCCTAAGGACGAGATAAAATGGATCTGGAAAGACGATTATGAGCATACGTTTACGAGTCAGCATAATAAGTATTTGGAAGAACAACTAGTCGATGCACCTTTCATGGTTTTGTGTAACCACTGTGAAAATCCTCCTTGTGTTAAGGCTTGCCCCACGGAGGCCACGTTTCAGAGGCCAAGTGGTATTGTCGCAATGGACTTTCACCGCTGTATTGGGTGTAGATTCTGCATGGCTGCCTGCCCTTTTGGCGCGAGAAGCTTCAATTTTAGAGATCCTCGATCATTTATCAAGGACGTAAACCCGGAATTCCCTACACGTACAAAGGGTGTCGTAGAAAAATGTAATTTCTGCGAGGAAAGATTGGCAGAAGGATTAATGCCTGCATGTGTAGAAGCATCTAAAGGTGGCTTGATTTTTGGAGATTTAGATGACCCCCAGTCAGAGGTCAGAAAAATTATTAGTTCCAAAATCACTATTCGGCGTAAACCCCAGCTGGGAACTCAGCCGAGTATTTACTACCTAGTAGGGGGTGGGGACCATGCTTGAGAAAGCACTGACCGGTAGTAAAAAGTATTGGGCATGGGTCATTCTGTTATTGGCAGTTATTGCAGTAGGCTTCTATGCTTATATGAATCAGTATAATAATGGTCTTGGAGTAACGGGTATGAGCAGGGATGTTTCCTGGGGCTTGTACATTGCTCAATTTACGTTTCTAGTCGGTGTTGCTGCTTCAGCGGTTATGCTTGTCTTACCTTATTATCTTCACGATTTTAAGAAGTTTGGTAAAATGGTCATTCTTGGCGAATTTTTAGCGATACCTTCCGTGATCATGTGTATGTTGTTCATTGTAGTAGACTTAGGACAACCCATGAGAATCTTAAATGTTATGTTGTATCCAAGCCTACATTCAGTCATGTTTTATGATATGTGCGTCTTAATTGGATACCTCTTAATAAACTTAGTCGTTGCATGGACGACGCTTGGTGCAGAGCGCAAAGGAACTCCACCGCCATCTTGGGTGAGACCCATCATCTTACTTTCGATCCCTTGGGCCGTTAGTATTCATACTGTTACAGCCTTTTTATACGCGGGTCTTCCTGGTAGGCATCTTTGGTTATCAGCTATTATGGCAGCACGTTTTCTGGCATCTGCCTTTGCCGCTGGTCCAGCTATTCTTATTATTTTGTGCTTTATCGTACGAAGGGTAAGTAAATTCGACCCAGATCCAGGGTTAGGGGCTATTCAATCACTTGTTAAAATTGTCAGGTATGCTATGATTGCTAATGTATTCTTTTATGTACTAGAGTTGTTTACAGCTTTCTATAGTGGCGTACCTGAATACAGTGCTCCCCTCAGGTATATCTTTGTGGGTCTTGAGGGTCATACAGACCTAGTTCCCTTTATGTGGACAGCCGTTGTTCTCGCCTTTGTAGGGATTGCCTTATTAATTTTCCCTACGCGAAATAATGGAAAGCTCTTGACCGTTGCACTTTTGTCAATTATCATTGCTAATTGGATTGATAAAGGCATGGTACTGATAGTTGCAGGATTCGTTCCCAACTCTTTTGAAAGAGTTGTAGTGTATACGCCAACACTGAATGAGATTTCTGTGACTTTGGCAGTCTACGCTATTGGATTACTGCTCGTTACTATTCTTTATAAAGTCGCGATCTCTGTTAGGGAAGAGAAGGATCAGTAGGTATATGCTATCTTTTGATACTTGTTTGAGAAATCAAACAATATCAATATTTATAAAAACTCAATATAAGGAGGAAAATACAAATGGCTCAACTTACAGTTGGAGATCTAGTTGTGGAATTGGATGAAGATGGTTTTTTAGAGGATCATACAGTTTGGAATGAAGCCGTGGCAAAGGCCCTCGGTTTAACTGAGGAAGTAGACGAACTTACCGAGGAACATTGGAAAATGATCAACTACCTAAGAGACTATTATGAGCAATTCGGTGTTGCTCCAATGGTTCGTAAAATGTGTAAAGACACTGGCTTCAATCAAAAGAAAATTTATGAATTATTTCCTGCAGGTCCAGGAAAAGGCGCTTGTAAAATTGCTGGTCTTCCTAAACCTACTGGTTGCGTCTAATTATCAAGGAGGGCTAACACCTTTTTCTTTAGGCTCATAAGAATTATACGACTCTCAAAAACCTAGGCTAAATTTAGCCTGGGTTTTTGAAAATTATATAGAATAACTGAGGCAGTTGCATATTCAGCAAAATATGAATATGATGGTAGCTGGATATAAAGGTAGGTGGATTTAATGAATCGACTTATGGAAGCACGTAAAAAGGTGGTCGAGACGGGAATTAAAATGCTTTCTACAAACCTTACGGTTGGAACTTGGGGGAATATCAGTTGCCGGGTACCTGGAGAAGATTATATTGCCATCACTCCTACTGGAATGAGCTACGATTTGTTGGTGCCTGAAGATATCGTTGTTCTAGATTTAGAAGGAAATACGATCAGTGGAACTCGTAAACCGTCTGTTGAAGTGCCGCTACATTTAGCAATCTACAAGGCGCGCAAGGAGCTTCAGGGCATCGTGCATACTCATAGTCCTTATGCGACCGCTATGGCCGTCGCGAGGAGAGAAATTCCGGGTGCGGTAGAAGATTTGGTGCAGATTGTAGGCGGAAATGTACGGGTCAATGACTATGCGCTACCTGGTACTGAGCTGCTAGGCATCAACACGGTTAAGGCAATGGAAGGTAGAAATGCTGTCTTATTAGCCAACCATGGTGTGTTAGGTGCTGGTCGGAACTTAGAAGAGGCGTTTAGAGTTTGCCAAGTTGTTGAAAAGTCTGCTCAGGTCACAATTCTGGCACAACTGATCGGTGGGGTGGTTGAATTAGCTCAAGAAGATATTGACGGAATGCGAAGTTATTATCTTCAGGGATATGGTCAGGATAAAGATATAGAATAAGAAGTAGTGTTAGTGTTATAAATATAATGCTTATCAGTAGAGAAAGAAGGTATAACTATGGTGAAATCAACCATACGAGACATAGGTTTAGCTTCCCTTGGGCAGCGCAAAATTGATTGGGTGGCACCACGAATGCAAGTGCTCAATAAGGTGCTTGAAGAATTCGAACAACAACAACCCTTTGCAGGTAAAAAAGTAGTGATTTGTTTACATCTTGAAGCTAAAACAGCTTATCTTGCCCAGGTCATTCGAGCCGGAGGAGCAGAAGTGACCGTCGTTGCTAGTAATCCCCTTTCAACCCAAGATGATGTAGTCGCTGCTCTAGTTCAACAAGGTATTGCTGCACATGCTTGGTACAATGCGACGGAGGAAGAATTCAACCATCATCTGCAATTGGCCTTGGACACAGAACCGGATTTTATCATTGATGATGGAGGAGATCTCGTTTCTACAATGCATACGACCCGTCCTGAGCTACTAGAGAAAGTTAAGGGAGGCGCGGAAGAGACGACAACGGGCGTTCTTCGTTTACATTCTATGGTTCGTGACGGGGTTCTGAAGTTCCCAATGATTGCGGTGAATGATGCACAATGCAAGTACCTGTTTGATAATAGATATGGTACTGGGCAATCTGTTTGGACTGGAATTATGCAGACCACTAATTTGGTGGTAGCGGGTAAAACGGCCGTTATTGCAGGGTATGGTTGGTGTGGTAAAGGTGTGGCACTGCGTGCGAAAGGATTAGGAGCGCGGGTCATCATTTGTGAAGTGAACCCTATCAAAGCGAACGAGGCATTGATGGATGGATTTGAAGTTATGCCTATGAGTGAGGCTGCTAAGCTTGGTGATTTCTTTATAACGGTGACTGGCAACACTGATATCATCAATAAGAAACACTTTGTCCTAATGAAATCAGGGGCTATAATGTGTAATGCTGGACACTTCGACGTGGAGGTCAACGTAACCGAACTCAAAGAAATTGCAGTCTCTGAAAGAATTGCTCGAACTAACATTAATGAATACACGCTTCCTGGAGGGCAACTTTTGTACCTCTTAGCTGAGGGGCGTTTAGTAAACCTAGCTGCCGGTGATGGTCACCCTGCAGAAGTTATGGACATGACATTTGCACTACAAGCCTTGTCGCTTCAGTATGTGGCTCTAAATTATGAAAAACTATCTAATGAAGTTTATCAAGTGAGCACTGAAATTGATGAAAAAGTAGCTATGATTAAACTTCAATCCTTGGGTTTATCGATTGATGAGTTAACCGAGGCACAAGTGGAATATCTCGCAGCCTGGAGTCCTGAAGAAGCGTAATTGTGTTGTGAGATAAAGAATTCATAAAGGTAATTATTGAGCAAACTCGATAATTACCTTTGTTGTTTTAATATCGAATCCTAACGTATCATCAACAAGATGCACTACAAAGGTTAGAGGGAGCTTATTTTGGATGATCTGAACTTTTTTGAACGTCTTTCCAGCGAAACCGGAGTGGTCATGAGTGAAAGGCAAAAAGAAGCGATTACCCATCCTATGGGTCCTCTGCTACTTTTAGCCACTCCTGGTGCTGGAAAGACCACTGTCTTGAATGCCCGAATTGTGTACTTAATCCTTCGTCAGGGCGTAAATCCTGAGAATATCTTAGCCTTAACGTTTAGTAAGGCGGCGGCTAAAGAAATGGACGTGCGTTTTCAACAATTATATGGCCTGCTTATAAAACAGCGAATCCGATTTTCTACGATTCATAGTTTTTGCTACAATATAGTGAAAGTCTATTATCGAGAGCAACGGATTGCTTTTACCCTGATTGAAAACGAGCATGGGTTATTGAGCAAAAGCGCAGTCCTCAAACGACTCTATGAAGAGATAAATCAAACGATTTTAACAGAGGATAAGTTGGAAGAGCTGGCAAATGCACTCTGTTTTATCAAAAATAGCATGATTCCAATAGAAGAAGTACAAAACCTTGATACCAAGGTTAAAGACCTTAGGTCGATTTATGAAGCTTATGAACGATACAAGAAAAATGCTCCTACAGGTAACAGATTGATTGATTTTGACGATATGCTTACCCTAGCTAACGAAATACTTGAAGAAAATCCAACCGTTCTGTTAAGGTACCAAACGCAGTTTCCCTACGTGTTAACAGACGAAAGTCAAGATACATCTATGATTCAAAATAAAATCATAGAAAAGGTTACTAACCTTAGTCATAACCTTTTTGTAGTAGGGGATGATGACCAGAGTATTTTTGGGTTTCGTGCTGCAAATCCAAAATATCTTCTGGACTTTAAGACGGTACATCCTGGAGCCCGTACTCTAATCCTGGAACAGAATTACCGTTCATCTCCAGAGATTGTTAGGGTTTCAAATCTCTTCATCAGGGGTAATACGCTACGTTATAAAAAGTCTATGTTTACGGAGAACCCTTCTGATCAAGCCATTAGTATTCATTCCTTTGAATATGGCTATCAACAGCTTATCTATATCATCAAGGAGTTAAAGAAAAAGGAACTACTGGGACAGACCGCGATCTTATATCGAAATATAATCATTAAAGATATGAGCATAATTAATATGTGCATAATTATATATAAAGAAGAAGCGTTAAAGCCTTTATATAAAATGGACCCTATAATGATCTATACCCACAAAAGTGGACAAATAAAAGAAATGTAACCGAGAAGAGTGATAGATTTATCTATCACTCTTTTTCGTTTTTAATCCTTACAAGCTCGTGTTCTTTGAAGTCAGCAGGTGTTAGGTATCCTAGCCTTT
>DASRMG010000078.1:0-9088 GCA_035648035.1 Desulfosporosinus sp.
ATTTGACTTCGAGGGGGTTTTTTATAACAAGGACGGAATAACTGCACTTGATGTTCTGGTACAGAAAACATCCTCACATAATATCCCGTTTGGGTTAGTTGAAGCAGTACCGGATGTCGACATTCCACTGGATCTGGCGAGCCAAATTCCTGTCTTAAAGGCTCTACAGTTGGCACAAAAATATGATGCGACGATTGATTTACCTACTAGAACGATAAAATTCCTAATCGACGAAATGGGCATTGAGTCTTCGGCCATGCCCCCACAACGTTAGGTAAGTAATAGTAAGGGCTATAAAGGGAAAAATATTATGCAACTAAATTTAGAAACATCAACACACAAAATAATTGCGGAATGTGCAGAATGCGGTTTATGTTCAGGTGCTTGCAATTTCTTAGCCCAAACGGGAGTCTCACCGCTTGAAATGGCCCATAGAGGGATAACGTTTGAGGAAGCGTACGGTTGCGCGCAGTGTGGTATGTGTGAAGTCATATGCCCGCTTCATCTAAATCCTATGCAAATGTTTGTTGACCGACGAGTTGAAGCAGTAAGAAATGCAGAACTTGACCCGAACGATTTCAACTATTTTTTACCCGACTGTGAAGAAAACGTCATGAAGCTGTATCGTCGTTATTATGAAGTTGATTATAGCGATATAACCATTGATTTAGATTCTAGAACCTGCTTTTTCCCCGGTTGTACTTTGATGACTTACTCTCCAGGGCTGACTAAGAAGATTTACAGTCAGATACAATTGAAATATGGGTGTCAGGGGATGCTCACGAGCTGTTGCGGTAAACCCTTGTATCAAATGGGACTAATAGACAGAGCTGAAAAATATTTAGAAACAATTATAAAAGAAGTAAAACAAAGAGGAATACAAAGGCTCGTGGTAAGTTGCCCAAGTTGCTACTACTTGCTTCGAGATTTGTTAAAGGGGACAGGAGTTGAAATCCTCACGGTTTATGAGATGCTGGATTTCAAGAAAGATTCGCCAGAGAGTTTACCTCAGTGTACAGTCCATGATCCATGCCCTGACCGGGGTGAAGGAATCTTTGCGCAGCAAGTCCGTGGTGCCCTCGAATCCTTTGGGTATGAGTTGGTGGAGATGTCTAATAACCGGGAAAATACACTATGTTGTGGGAGCGGAGGGCAGATATCTCATTTCCGTCCTGAATTGGCCTGCAACCTAGTCGAGAGCAGATTAAGTGAAGCGAGCAGTACAGGTGCTGCAATTCTTGCCAGTAGTTGCCTCAGCTGTGTATTAAACTTTGCCCGCAAGCCGTCTGAACTGTCTATCCGGCATGCCTTGAATCTTCTTCTAGACTATGATGAAGACTACACGGAAACGAAAAATAAGGCAGCACAAATGTTTGCAGAACAGGATGAAGTGCAGGATTAGGAAATGATGACGACAGACCGAACAGGTAAAGGAGATAGCTAAGATGGGTAAGGAACAATTGGCCAAATCGTTGAAGGAAATTTTAGGTCTACGGTGGTCACCGGTAGCCGTTAAGCTCATGAAACCCGGAGAAGAAATACCCAAAGGACTGATGGAACCCCCCATGCCACTTCGATATTGTCAGTCCATCATTGCAGCTCGCAGGGGAAACTGCCTGTATATGCCACCTCGCAAGCACGCCTGCCCAGATGGGTCGGGTATTCTTGGAATGGTGGAAATGTCTGAGAAGTTGAGATCTGGAGCATTATATTTACTTTTCAAGAAACTGCCAAATATCGAGTGCGCTCAAAAGATGATTGCCAGCAGGCCAGAATTTGAAACAGGGAGCCATACGGCAACAGTACTGGCACCGCTTGAAAAAGCGACATTTGTACCGGATGTTGTTATCTTTACGCTGTGGCCGGAACAAGCGATGTGGCTTTGTTGTGCTAAAACTTACTCCAGCGGAGACCGGCAGAATTTTATAACCTCAGGTTACAACTCTGCTTGTGCTGACCTCACCGTCCAGGTTATGAAAAGTGGAGAAATGAATATTTCTTTTGGCTGTTATGGTGGGCGAGCTTCTAGTGAGATCGATGACTTTGAACTTTATGTTTCGATACCGTATGGGCAATTGGAGGCTGTGACAGATGCACTCCAGAAGCTATCAGTCAAGAGTATTCCGGAAGAACGAAATAAGATCTATATGCCCCCAATTATGGATAATGTTGGTATACCTGGAGTCCAAGAAGATGGTAGTGTTGAGATCTTGATCGATACCGATCGCTGTATTGGATGTGAGCTATGCGCAGCGTTTTGCCCCGGGTCCGTTTTAGAGATGGTTGAAATCAATGGGAAAAAGAAATCAAGCGTCATTGGCATAGAAAATTGCACCTCTTGTTATACCTGTGTCGGACAGTGTCCTCAAAAGGCTATACAGTTGAAACACCGAACAATCTAAATCTACTAATTGTGTCATTAGTTAATTAGGAGGAGTATGAATTTATGAATGTAACCTTAGAGAAAGTAGAAAACAGTGAAGCTTACTTTGAGATTGTAATTGAAGCAGGAAAATTTGAGAAAGGCCTTGAAGAATCATATAAAAAGAATGTTAAGAATTATAACATTCCTGGTTTTCGGGATGGGAGTGCACCTCGAACAATTATTGAATCGAAATATGGGCCAGAAGTCCTTTTTCAAGATGCCATTGATTTTGTAGTGCCTGATGAATATTATGCTGCCATTAAGGAGTTGGAACTAAAAACTTTTGGTGAACCTGATATTGAAGTTGGTTATATTATAAAAGGAGAACCGATTAGTGTTAAGGTACGTGTGCCAGTTAAGCCTGAGTTTACCCTTGCAAAGCTTGAAGGATTGGAAATCAAATTGCCAAAGGCTGATGAAGTGACTGAAATAGATATTAATAAGTATTTGAAAGACATGCAGTCTAAAAATAAAATTGTAATCGATAAATCGAAGGAACCTGCGGCTCTTGGAGATACAGTAACCTTTGATTATAAATCCACAATAGAAGACGATGCCTTTGAAGGGCAAGAAAATTTCAAACTGATTCTTGGATCAGACGCGTTTTTTCTTGGTTTCGAGGATAAATTGGTGGGTGTAAAGAAAGGCGACAAGTTGAATGTCGAAATCACCTTACCCAAAGAACACTTGGCGGTTCAATTGGCTGGTAAAAATGCTCAATTCATGGTAACTGTAAAAAATGTAGAAAACATTCAATTCAGAGAACTAAATGATCAATTTGCACAGGAAATAGCAAACGTGAATACCCTGGAAGAATTGCGTTTAGAGGCTAAGAAGAAGCTGCTTGAGATGGCTTCCCTGCGTTATTCAAATACAGAGAAACAAGCTGTCGTTAAAGCCTTAACGGATATGTACGAATTTTCCGTTCCTGAATCCGTAGTAATGGAACAAGCCCAGGCGATGCTAGAACAGTTTTCAAATGAAGTGAAATCCCAGGGGGGAACCATTGAAGGGCATCTGCAGATGATAAATAGTAACGTTCAGACCCTTAAAAAGCAAATATGGGAAGATGCTAAAAATGTTACGAAATCAAGCTATATCTTGGATAAAATCATTCGAGAAAAGGGATTTGAGTTGAGTGACGAGGAAGAAAATAGTGGCATTGAGGCCTTCGCCACCAGCCTCGGAATGGATAAAGAAAATGCAAGAGAGAACCTTGGTCCATTATTTGGAAAAGTGTTGTTTGATTTAAAAGCAGATAAGGCAGCCCAATATTTGCTGAAGCATGCGGTTATTACGATGCTTTAAGAGAGTTGATAGGTATTTGGCATAAAACACTAGATATATTAAATAATGGTTAGGAACAAACAGGGGAGAGATACCCCTGTTTGACATTTTCAGGTCTGACGAAAATTAATGTACAGTTGCTGCGCTAGATTAGCCAAATTTAAAAGGTTTTGCTTTATGAGTTGAATGTAATAGAGGGTGGCAGAAAAATCCCAATATGATAATGATTGTATCATTATAAAACCGAATTATTCAAATTAATGGCATTGTTAAGTCTTCAAAAGTCCACTAAATTGGGCTTTTTGTTATTTGGGAGCCTTTTTTACTTCTTGGCATGTTTATTGCATATTAACTAGTTGTAGGGAGCCAGAGCTTCTAGTTTACTCACAGTGGATGTGAGATTTTAAAACTAAGTTATTCAGACAATTATATAACTCCGAGCCCGATTACCTAAGGTAAGACTATGGTAGTGCGGCCTGGGCTTCTAGCCCACAGGGTTGTAGGATAAATCTTGCAGCCTCCAGTCATGGAAAGGAGAGCATAGAATCAACTCAGTATGCTTCTGTATTTCTATGAAAACAGAAGCATTTAATTTATATCTATGGATATGCAATTTAGCAAATCTAATAATTTGGATGAAACAATAGGGAAGGGAGTGCTCATGTTGCAAGCAATAAGAGTAGAAGATGCAGTTGGAACCGTTTTGTGTCACGATCTCACCAAGATCGTTCCTGGGAAAACTAAGGGACCTGCCTTTAAAAAGGGCCAGGTAATAACTGAAGAAGACATTCCAGAGCTTCTTGATATGGGAAAATCTCACATTTATGTCTGGGCAGTGAAAAAGGACCAGGTGCATGAAGATGATGCTGCCATTCGGCTCAGTCGAGCCTTAGGCGGCAAAGGAATCAGCTTTACTGAACCCAAGGAAGGAAAAGTGAGCTTGATTGCGGATTTTAATGGTATGTGTACGATCAACGAAGATTTACTGGTACAGGTAAATATGATTGAAGATATGGTGGTCGCTACCCGAAGCAATCGAAGACCGGTAATAAAAGGGGATATAATTGCGGGCATTCGAGTGGTGCCATTGGTGATCGATGAAAGTAAGCTTCAAATGGTGGAGCACTTGAGTAAGGAACAGGAGACGATCAGAGTAAAACCCTTTCATTCGCTCAAGGTGGGGATTATTACCACCGGTAGTGAGGTTTATTCAGGTCGTATTGAAGATAAGTTTGGACCGGTGGTAAAGGAAAAGATAGAATCCTACGGTTGCGAAGTTTTTGAACAAATCATCGTTCCTGATGATGTGGAACAGATTTCCGCAGCGATTCACAGCTTAAAGGCAGAGGGCGCGGAGTTAATTTTGACGACTGGGGGGATGTCGGTAGACCCAGACGATGTTACACCCCGCTCTGTCCGTGAAGCTGGAGCTGAAATCGTCACCTATGGAGCGCCCGTATTACCGGGAGCTATGTTGATGGTGGCTTACCTGGGAGACGTTACTATCCTAGGACTACCTGGATGCGTTATGTATCACAAGACCACCATATTTGACCTAATGATTCCCTTGGTTCTGGTGGGCGAGCGGATTGACAAAGCCATGGTAGCCAAGCTCGGCTTGGGAGGGCTTTGCTTGAATTGTAAGGTCTGCAGTTACCCTGTCTGTACATTCGGCACCGGCGCTTAGAAGTAATAGGAGGTATAAGCATGAAGAACAATATCCAGTTGGAAGAAGCGCAAAATTTATTGCTAGATAGGATAACACCGGTTGGAAAATGCCTGGTATCGTTGTTAGAAGCATCCGGAAGAATTTTAAGTCAGGACATAAAAGCAGGTACCAGTATTCCTCCCTTCAGTAAGTCGGCATTAGATGGCTATGCGTTGATCGCTAGTGACACTCGTCAAGCAGATTCTTCTGCGCCAGTTCGACTTAGGGTAATAGAGGAGACCAGGGCTGGTTTTATTGCTCAGGAAAAGGTCGTGTCCGGTACCACTATAAAAGTGATGACGGGTTCTCCCATTCCTAACGGAGCTAACACACTCGTAAAACATGAGGAAGTGGTTAGAAACGGAGATTATGTATCGATTTTTCGAACTATAAAAGCCCAAGACAATGTAATAAAGGCCGGAGAAGACATTGAAGAAGGTAAGGTGGTCGCCCATAAAGGGAGTTTAATTACACCGCCTCTGGTCGCCTTGCTGGCAGGATTAGGTATCAGCCAAGTGCCAGTGTACGCTAAAGCTAAAATTGCTATTATGAGTACCGGAGATGAACTACTGGATCCATCAGAAAAACTACAACCGGGGAAGATCTACAACAGTAGCCTTTATGGACTAATGGCACGGTGCAGTGAGATGGGAGCTCAAGCTCTGAATTTGGGAATTGTACCTGATGAAATTGAAGCCACCACGGCGCGGAAGAACATAAGAGTGAAGAGCTAAGTTTTAAAAAAGGGGATGACATGATGATTGACGGTCAAAACAGACAAATAGACTATTTGCGCATCTCACTTACTGAACGGTGCAATTTGCGCTGCAGGTACTGTATGCCTGAAGAAGGCGTCGAGGACGTTGGTCATAACCGAGTATTGACCCTGGAACAAATTTTCCGCTTGGTAAGGGTAGCAACTCAGTTGGGCTTTCATAAAGTGAGATTGACCGGGGGAGAACCCCTTGTCAGGAAGAATATTGTGAAACTCATCGCAGATATTGCCGGGTTGCCTGAAATTGATGATATCTCTATTACCACCAACGGAATATTATTTGCAGATATGGCAGAAGACTTAAAGAGTGCAGGTCTAAGACGGGTTAATTTTAGCCTTGATTCCTTGGTAAATGAAAAAGTTAGCTATATCACCCGGGGGGGACAATTAGCGGATGTGAAGCGTGCTATCTTCAAAGCCTTAGAACTCGAGATGCACCCTGTAAAGTTAAACGTAGTAGCAATTAGAGGGTTTAATGATGATGAAATCCTTGATATTGCCCAACTGGCCTATGACTATCCATTGCATGTACGTTTTATTGAGTTTATGCCTATAGGCGATCTATCGTTTTACAGTCCAGAGAAGTTTATAAGCATCGACGAGATAAGAGCTAAAATACAGCAAAAATATGAATTATCAAACGGTAAAGATATTATGGGTTCTGGACCAGCCAAATATTACAATATTGTTGGTGGAAAAGGCTCATTAGGCTTAATAAGCCCTATCAGTCATCATTTTTGCGATAAATGTAACCGAATTCGTTTGACAGCCGACGGTAGATTAAGAAGCTGTCTTTATGATAGTAAGGAAATCGATTTAAAACTGGCCCTGCTAAATTGCAGTAATGATGAACAGTTACTTAAATTATTTACCAAGGCCATAGAGGCGAAACCAGCTAGACACCAGATGCAAGAAGGCTGGGGAAGTGAAAATCGTCGTAAAATGTTCCAGATAGGGGGATGAATATGGACTTTACACACCTGAATGAAGAAGGCCGCGCACGTATGGTAGATATAACTCAGAAGAACGATACAAACAGGGTGGCAGTAGCTCAAGGGAAAATACGTATGCAGCCGGCAACCCTGCAAGCCATACAAAACGGGGTGATTAAAAAAGGTGATGTCTTGGCGGTTGCTCAGGTGGCAGGAATCATGGGTGCCAAGCATACTGCCACTCTGATCCCGATGTGTCACCCACTAAATCTAACTTCAGTTGATATAAACTTTAGTTTTAACCAAGAGAACTCAGAGGTAATCGTGAAATCCTGGGCCAAAACGACCGGGAAAACAGGTATAGAGATGGAGGCAATTACAGCAGTAAGCATTGCTTTGCTCACAATCTATGATATGTGTAAAGCCGTGGACAGATGGATGGAAATTGTTGAAATTAAGTTGTTGGAAAAGAACGGTGGGAAAAGCGGACATGTATTGAGGGGCGAGAACGCATAGGAAATCCATATAATCCCTCTAATACTTTGAGAAGGGATGTTATATTCATGGCAAAAGGCAGTATTTATTCAATATGTATTAGTCCTGAGAGAGGGCAACTGAAAAAAGAGGTAGTGGAAGCCGTTGTTACCCTATATGGGATTGAAAATGATGGGCATGCTGGAGAATGGGGACGGCAGATAACATGCCTCAACTGGGGTAGCGTTTTAAAAGCCAATGAGGAGAATAATCTTCAAGTCGGGCCGGGCGAATTTGCTGAGAACATTTTAATTGAAGGACTAGACTTGTCTCAAATGGTTGCTGGTGATCGTTTGAAAATGGGTGATGACGTTATTCTAGAAGTTTATCAGATCGGGAAGGAAGATCACCCTAGCGTTGTGACTCGAACTCTGGGAATATCCCTTTTACCTTATGAAGGACTTTTCTGCAAGGTAGTTCAGGGCGGAACCCTGAAAAAAGGAGACCCTGTACAGTCCTTTTTGTTTCATAACTAAGAGGAGTAAGACGCAGGATAGTAATACAAAATTAGAGACGTTGTACACGGAAGAGAGCTGCATCATTATGGAACAACAATTTCTTATGTTTAAAGAGGTGGCAGAATCCCAAAATATCACATTGTCAGCTAAGAAGCTAAACATGAGTCAACCCGGCATTAGTATACAGATTCAGAATCTGGAAAACCAGTATGGTGCTCGTTTTTTTGACCGCAGCAATAAAGGGGTAATACTGACTAAAGAGGGCGAAATTTTCTATGAACGTATTCAGAGTATCTTAGATATTATAGCGAGTGTCAAAGAGGAGATAAGGGCTCTGGCAAAAGATCAGAGGAGGCTAATATACATCGGTGCTACTTTAACGATTGGGGAGTATGTTCTTCCTAATATTATGGAGTATTTGTATGAGACCTACCCCGATGTGGACTTCAAAGTAAAGATCGCTACTTCGGAGTCGATTACTCAAGATGTTGTAGAGAAAAAATTTCGCATAGGCTTGATCGAGGGTACAGCCCCTCAGCCCAAGGGTCTTAAGTTGGAAAATTTCTGGGAAGACGAGTTAGTAGTTGTGATTCCCTATTTTCACCCCTGGGCGTCGAGAGATAGCATTACCTTAGGGGAACTCCCAAATGAGCGCCTAGTAACACGAGGGGAAGGTTCCGGGACTCGCAAAGCGATGGAGATGTCTCTTAAAGAGAGAGGTTTTGATTTGAATCAATTGAATGTAACGATGGAACTTGAAAGTATTCAGGCGATTAAACAAGTTGTCTCGGCGGGACTTGGAATGACCATTATCTCTTCGTTGACTGTCAGTAGTGAATTGGACCGGAAAACATTTAAGACATTGAAAATTCAGGATGCACCTATTTATCGGGCTCTGAGTATTCTTACCAAAGCCGCTACCACTCAGACCAAAGAGGGGCTCGTCTTAATCAACCTACTCCATGATCG
>DASRMG010000079.1:0-6244 GCA_035648035.1 Desulfosporosinus sp.
GATATGAACGAATTGGATTTATTGGCCAACGAAGTGTTATCACAACTTGAACTTAGAGAAACAAAATTGTTGAACTGGGGTTTCGTCGGCGGTCGTTTCACTGTACAGGAGGAGGTGGAACGGGCGCTTTTATGCCCGTCCACTTCTCAGATGGACAAGCTCTGGAATAAACTTAAGTGTCAGGGAATAACAGGAGTTCATATCGTCCAAAACCTTTCCGAACGGAAACTGATTGTAATGGATACTGTTACTGGGTTAGGGCGAACTCGATTTGCCGAAACAATCAAACTGATGTCCTTATTGAAACAGCGGTTCAGTAAAAAGGACTGGCATTCAGGTTTGAATTTAGTCAGTAATTTCAAGCTAGCCCTGAACTATCGGCAGTATCCCAGACGAGACCAAGATTGGGAAACAGTAGTAAACATCATACCCGACAATCTTATTTTAGGCCACAAAGTCGTGAGACGATTGCTTAAAGAAGGTTCTATTAAATTAGCCCAGTTCCAAGTCAACAGCGTGCACCACCTTCTGCGGCCAAGTAAAGGTGATTCCGCCACCATTATTGGTGCAGGTACCGGGTCAGGGAAAACAAAGGCTTTTTATTTACCCGCTTTTGCTATGATTACAGAAGATATCAAGCAAGATTCTTTCCCTTATGTTAAAGCTCTTGGTATTTACCCACGAACAGAATTATTAAAAGACCAAATGAAGGAAGCTGTCAGCGAATTACTAGAACTGGAGGATTTGCTCCAGTCAGAGGGTGTTCGACAGGCTAAGATAGGAGCATATTATGGCGATACACCACCTACAGCTGAAAATGTAAAGGATAATAAGTACTATAAATGGAAACAAGGCTCAATAGGGTATATTTGTCCTTATGTTATCTGTCCGTGTGGATCCAGTCTCATGGAATGGCCAAATAAATATCTGGAGCGTGAGATTGAAGGCAATAAACGTCGCGTATATGGAGAATTTGAGATACTCTGCTGCCCAAGTTGTGGAAGAGAAATTTCGTTTATTAACCTAACCCGCAAGAGTATGAAGGTCAGTCCTCCAGATATTTTGTTCACCACGACGGAAATGATCAATAAAAAATTAGCAAGTCTCGACGATCAGCATGTGTTCGGAATGAATAAGAACCGTTCTCCTAGACTGTTACTGCTCGACGAAGTACATATTTATAATGGCTCGACAGGCGCTCAAGTCGCTTATGTGCTGCGAAGGTGGCGCCAAATGGTCCGTATCTTTGCGCCTGAAGGAAGGATTCATTTCGTGGGCCTGTCGGCTACTTTGACGAAACCTGCGGAATTTTTCTCTAAACTGACGGGGGTACCCGAACGATATACTACTTATATTACGCCCAGCGAAGACGAGTTAGTTTCTGAGGGTATGGAGTATAATGTTGTTTTGCGTGGTGATCCTGTTTCGGCAACGGCATTATTGTCCACGACAGTACAATCAGCTATGTTATTGGGGCGTATGCTTGATCCCCTTCAGGAGGATGTTTCCCGTGGTGCCTGGGGGAAAAAGATCTATGGGTTTAGCGATAAGATGGACACCGTGACTCGCTGGTATCATATCGAAAGGGATGCCGAAAGTAACAAATGCTTGTCTCAGCACAGAGATCAAAGCAACATTTCTGCTAGTACGCTTGACACCCAAGTTAAACAAGGGCAGGCTTGGACGGTGGCCAATTGGATTAGCAAAGGTTGTCTGAAGCGCCCACTGGTCTTAGATATGACGTCTTCTCGTTCAAGGGGGGTAAATCCAAAGGCTCAGTTAGTCATAGCTACAAGTACTCTTGAAGTGGGATTCAACGACCCTGAAGTGGGAGCTGTCATTCAGCATAAAGCGCCACGTGGTATGGCATCTTTCTTGCAAAGAAAGGGTCGTGCTGGACGTAAGAGAGGGATGCGACCATGGATGGCTGTGGTAACTTCCGCTTACGGAAGAGATCGGTGGGTTTTTGAGCATCCTGAACAACTTTTCAATCCCTTATTGCCTGAAATGATGTTACCTCTGCGCAATAGTTATGTTTTGCATATCCAAGCTGCCTATGCACTTGTGGATTGGTTTGGAGTCAAACTCAAGGAAAAGGGTTTGAGAAATATAGATGTGTGGAAAATATTATCTCCTCCAAATATTGGGTGGCATGGTCTTGAAAATAAAGCCATTTGTAGAATTCTAGAAAGTCTTTTAATAGGAAATATCAAAGACCTACAACAATTTATGGGGAAAGCTCTACAAATAGATTCTTATGAGGTCAACCAAGTGCTGTGGGCTCCTCCAAGATCAATTTTAATGGATCTCGTCCCATGGTTATACTCTGGATTGGTAACAAAATGGGCTCAGGGAGTAGTAGAAAATGTCGTGATCAATAACCATCCTCATAGTGGTAAAAATGCTCTAGCTTTGCATGTACCCAGTAATCTATTTTCAAGTTTGCAGGGCAGCGACATTATGATTACATATCCGGGAGGCGAATCTGAATATTTAGGTTTAAGTACGGCCTTATACGAATACACTCCGGGCAATGTGTCTAAACGCTTTGCGGATCAATACAACATCCGGAGTGCCCACTGGTTGGCGTTACCAGAGGACGGAGATCTGCTTGAACTGGATGGTGGAGCTATTCAGAGCCAACCGATCGAGATTATCCAGGATGACGGAGATCACTATATTTGCACGCCCATTGCCTATGAATTGCAACAGATCCCCACTGATGTGAGCGATAGATCAAGTGGTCGTCTAAATTGGAAGACCGTGATACGACCCAACGGTGTGGATACTTTAGAAGGCGGTAAGTCTTTGGCTCTTCCTAATACGAACGTGATCCACAAAGTTATAGAGGATGTGCGCCTGTTTTCTACGGATAATCATGAAGGGGTATTATTTACACGCCATGCGCCTTCTGTGACGGCTGAGGTTAAAGATAAGCAAGGGAATAGCGTACGTCGCGAGATTGCATTTACTTACGACGACCACCCAGCATCCTTGGGGTTTTCTTGCTATGCTGATGCAATATATCTTGCGCTCAAATTCCCCGATTTGCGCTATATGGCTCAGTCTCCAGATTGGTCTAACCTGCGGACTGAGTTTGCTCCTCAGTATTATGGGTATAAATTAGGACAGGATCCACGTCTGGCCCAGCTGTCCGTCTTTGAGATCGATTGGTTATGTCAGGTAACCGTGGCCTCCATCATGGCCACGGGCATTAGCTTACAGATTTCAGTTATGGATGCCATAGTGCGATTTAGCAAAAACATTCCTAAATTTACGGAAAGAACGTTGAAGGTGATATTTCAAGTTGAAGTAAACCCGGATTCTACAACGGAGGAGGATCATGGACGATTATTTGAAAACATGAAGGCATACCTGAGTGATCAAATAGTCTGTCAGGCAATCCTAGAAAATGTGGAAGTCTTGCATAAAGATCTGGCCCTAGATGAGGGATTCTGGAGTTGGTTGGAAAAAAGATACCCTGTCTCGGTAGCTTCCGCTTTCAGGGACGCAGTGGAACAGCTCATTCCCGATGTTAGTGTCGATGAACTACTCGTCGACATCGATGAGCGGGGTATATGGGTCTCCGAGACTGAAGCCGGTGGCATTGGTATCATTAGTCGGGTGGCCTCCGAAATACAGAATCGCCCGAAGGAATTTGACGACTACTTCTTGAGGGTTGCACGTACCTGCTCTCGACAAGGATTAGCGAAAGGACTAACCTCCACCCTAGGACGGCTAAAATCAGGAGAAATGACAGAGGCGTTCGGCAAATTGCGTTCTGCACATACACTGGATAGTCAGCAGACGGCTCTTACTAATTTACAAAAAACACTTTACCGAACAGGTATTGCTCCTAAACGAGATTTGATTGTCAGTATTATGTATAAATTAGTAAACCTAAACTCTGATAGTGAGGTCGATAGTTTAATTATTCTACTCCATGAGCAATGGCGTGCGGAGATAAAGCGAATGGCTTGTCGTATCCACCCCCGTGTATTCGCGATCGCAGCCCTCCAAATTGACGAAGTAAAAGAAAAGGTTGATCTGATTCTCGATAGAATTTGTCGCGATGAAATTGAAGATAAATACCGCTTTAACTTAATCGAGTCCTTGTTATGGGATGAGTGTGTGGATAATTGCCCTGATTGCCTACAATTGAGTAACCCTTACGGAGAGTTCTTGTCTCCTTCTCGTCTATGTTTGAGCTTTTTACTGACTCACTGTGACGTGGTGCTTAATTATGGAGACGAAGGTTGGAGGAAGGCACTTCGCGAGCAATTATGTCAATCAGGAAGGGTGAGATTAGTGACCACTTTTTCCGATTTGGCTTCCTGCCGGCGAGACTTGTTAAACGAATTACAGGAACCGGTCGAGATAGGGTTCGAGCTCCTTTACCCTTACATCTGCGGCGTAACAAATTCCGGAGATGAGTGGGTGTTCGACATTGAAATCAGGGAGGTGCTTTATGCCTAGTCGAATTATTCGTTCTCAGCGCGGTTCCCAACATTTACTCGATACTCTTGTTTCGTTGCTAGTCTTAGAGACAGTGAAACCAAGCCCAGAAATCTATGTCGTCTCTCCTTGGGTGAGTAACGCGCCTTTAATTATGAATACAGCGCGCGGAATGAGTGATTTATTCCCTTTGATTCAAACTCACACCGTTTATGTTGCCGACATTTTAGAGATGTTTGCTTGGTCGGGGAGCAAAGTGCGGCTTATTTGCAATCCTGAGACCCAGTACACCAAGGAGTTACTGACGCTCCTTGGTGATAAGGTCGAGTATCGGATGCTGGACGATCATCACGAAAAGGGGATTATTACGAGTAATTTCTATCTTCACGGTTCTATGAATTTTACCTATAACGGTATCTATATTAACGGAGAATGCGTGCGGGTGACGACAGAAGAACCCGAGATTAACAGCGCTATGCTGTCAGCTCGGGAACGCTGGGAGGAATCCGTATGAGTATACTTATTGTGTCGGACAGAAAAAAGTTAGACTTTATTTCTGATTTATTACAAATTAGTACAACAAATCCCTTCAATTTAACCCAGTCTGAGGGTGGTCTAAATATCGATAATCAGGCTTTAGCAAAGATTCTTGAACGATACGTTCAGGGTAAGGCAACAGTATTACCGTTTTGGCGCGTCTCAGATAAGTGCGTTCTATGGATAGTTTGGGGAGCAGACAGGCGTGAGTTACTTAAGACAACTGAGGAAGTGCGCAGTTTTCTAACCCCTGTTTGGGCGGAAATATATTACAGAGGCGAAGAGGTGCTAGATCTCCCTTCCGGATGGGCGGAGAATTTCACTTTTGGTTTGCAACTATTTCGTTCGCCAGTCAGCCTTTTCGATAAGGCCTTGGTATTATTAGGACATTGGGCGAATTTGTGCGAAATGCGTCCCATGGTGACTGTGGACGAAGGCAAGATCAATGTCCATATGTTGCGTAGTCAATTTCAAGAAGCCATTGATCTACATAACTGGGACGCAGCAACCCAGTTGTTAGGAATCATTCGTAAGGGGCACTATTTGTCTGATGAAAATCACCTCTTTTTTAAGATCCAAATCTTAAGTGCTCAACAGCGTTGGACAGAATTATGGAATGACGATAATTATGAACTGGCTTCTGGTCTTGATCCGTTGCCGGCAAAAGTAAGAAATGCCTTGCTGACGGCTTTTTACATGGCTATTCTAGCTCCTTGCGGGGAGGATCTTGCCGGAGCTTTGGTGGTCTTCAAGGCCAACCGATATCGGTTAGGGACTCTTTTGCGTTACCGGGCAGGTGTTGATGAGACTTTGCCACTTGTCGTTTTCGGCTATGAAGCGGTTATGAACAAGGATAAGGTGAAATTAGACAAAATAATGCGGGATATTACAAGCAAAGAGTCTTTGGTAGTTTTACAAAAGTTACGGTTGTTTGCAGGGGAGAAACCAATATGGGAAATCCACGAGATACACCAAGGATATCAGATTCCAGGGCAAGACTTTTTGAAAGTTGCCAAAGTAGCTTTTGGTGAAGGCTTATTTGATGAAGCTTATTTACATGTTCTGGATTGTGAACCGGGGCTTGAGCGCGTGCGCTTAATGTTGCGCCTTGCGAAAATCACGGAGGATGTTCATATTTGTGCGCGGGTTCGGGACGAGTACTCCCTATTGGTCAAGGCAGACAAAGATAAGATTATGGCTTCAAACGTTGATCGAAATAGTGTTATGTGGGTGCTGAATTATGAGGCGAATG
>DASRMG010000080.1:0-13567 GCA_035648035.1 Desulfosporosinus sp.
AAAAGGAAATTTAGACTTTCGCATTAAACATAGGAAGAAAGATGAAATCGGGGAACTGATGGACAGTTTTAATCATATGGCCTGTGAACTCCAGAAGATCGATAAAATGCGAGAGAATTTTGTCAGTAATGTTTCTCATGAAATTCAGAGTCCCATTACAGCGATTCGTGGATTTACACGGGCGATCAGCGATGGCATTATCCCTGCTGAAAATCAAAAGGAATATCTCGAAATCATATATCAGGAAACCTTAAGACTTTCCAAGCTGAGCGATCATTTGCTTCGTCTTGCTTCGCTTGATTCAGACAATCATCCTTTTTACCCTGCAATGTATCGTTTGGATGAGCAATTGCGCAGAATGATTTTGGTAACGGAACCGTTATGGACTGAGAAACATCTTCATATTGAACTTGATCTGCAAGAATGCCAAGTTTATGCGGACCAGGATTCATTTGAACAAGTATGGCAAAATCTGATTAACAATGCCATTAAATATTCAGATGAACATGGCCGGATCGAAGTCTTGCTGGAAGATAATACTGAGTCGGTTCGTGTTCACATCAGAAATACGGGTAAAGCAATTCCAGAAACAGACCTTCCTCATATCTTTGAGCGATTTTACATGGTAGACAAGGCAAGAACCCAATCCGGCGGAGGTAATGGCTTGGGGCTATCCATCGCGAAGAAAATTATCGAGCTTCAAAAAGCCACAATAGAGGTGCAAAGTAACGCAGCGGAAGGGACCCGTTTTACCGTCACGATCCCTCTTCAGTTCTAAGTTCTGCGTGAGTAGGTCTGTAAATTTACGCAAGAAGACAAAAGATATGTCACTATTATCATGGTATTACGTTTAAACGTAAAACACCCTCGTCTATTTTTGAGACGAGGGTGTTTTATTTAATTCGGTGGGGTGCATCCAGTTTCTTTTCTTTTGATGGATGTATGACAATAGATGCAGGAATTTGGAGAATTGCAAAGAATATTACATAAGCAGCGTGCATTAAGTGTTTATTAATCTCCGAAAACCGTTCTTCGACCTTATTAGGGAAGGCAGTGCTTTTCATTGAAACATGCAACCTTAAGATATAATTTTTTTTGGATATTGGGTTTGGCATTTGTGATGCTGTTTACGTCCCATGCCTATGCGGTCACCACTGAAATGAAGACGATCAGTGTAGTGATGGATGACAACTATCCCCCCTACTCTTTTCGAGATAGTCAGGGCGAATTGCGAGGCATCACACTTGACCAATGGGAGATTTTTGAGCAAAAAACAGGGATAAAAGTGGAAATCACTGGGGCTACCTGGAATAAAGCCTATGAGCGTATGATCAACGGTGAGTTCGATGTCATTGATACGATCTCCTATAGTGAAGACAGATCGAAGATCCTTGATTATACAAAACCTTATGCGACGATTGATGTACCCATCTTCTTTCAGAAGGATATTTCAGGGATTGCCGACGTCAATTCTTTAGAGGGGTTCGCGGTAGCCGTGAAAAAAGGGGATAACATTATGCATGTTCTCGAAGAACATGGTATCACTCATATTCAAGAATACGATACGTTCGAAGCGATCGTGCAAGCCGCTAAGGATCATAAGCAGGTGATATTTGTGATGGGGAAATACCCTGGACTCTATTACTTGTATAAAATGGGCATACAAAATGAATTTAATTATACGAGTTCATCGTTATACGACAGCCAATTTTTCAGAGCCGTTAAGAAGGGTGATGAAGCCCTTCTGATGACTTTAGATGATGGATTTTCGAAGATTTCTGAGAGTGACTATCAGAAAATTGATAAAAGATGGTTTGGCTCCACGAGTACACCAATCCAGCAAACGCTCTTATTCAGAGTAACTTTAATCATTGGAGGCGCAGTTTTTCTGCTGGCCTTGTTGCTGGTCCTCTGGAACAGAACGCTTCAACGCTTGGTCAATAAAAAAACCAAGCAGCTAGAGGAACAGAATGCGTTGTTGATTGAATCACAAAAAGTGGCTCGTTTGGGGAGCTATGTTCTGAATCTCACGACGCAAGAATGGAAGTCTTCCCCTGTACTCGAGGAGATTTTTGGAATTGACGTCGCCTTTCCGCACACCGTGGAAGGCTGGCTGAGGGTTGTTCATTTGGACTGGCAAGATAAACTGTCACAGCATTTCATGAAGGTGCAAAGTACACACGAGCGCTTCGACTATGAATATAAAATTGTCCGTATTCGCGATGGCGTAAACGCTGGGTGCATGGGCTTGGTAAAATAACGTTTGATCAGCAAGGCAAGCCCCATAGTCTCATCGGCACGATTCAGGATGTCACGGATCGAAAGCTTGCGGAAGAGAAAATCGTGTATTTAAGCTATCATGACCAACTGACAGGGCTTTCTAACCGACGATTTTTTGAACAGGCGTTAATTCGACTTGACGTTGCTGGCAATTATCCCTTGACCCTTGTGATGGGTGATGTCAACGGCCTTAAGCTGATTAATGATTCCTTTGGTCATGTCACTGGAGACGAGCTCCTCATCAAAGTTGCCCAAGTGCTTCGCGAAGCCTGCCGAGGCGATGATATTATCGCTCGACTTGGTGGAGACGAATTCGTTATTTTGTTACCCAACACGGATACAGCTGGAACAGAGCAAATTCTTAAACGGGTCACCGCGTTAGCTATAGAGGCAAGAGTGGGTTCAATCGAACTTTCAATTTCTTTTGGTTATGAAACAAAGCGCTACGAGGAAGAGCATATTCATGAACTCTTTAAAAGAGCCGAAGATCATATGTATAAGAAAAAGCTGTTTGAAGGCCCAAGTATGCGAGGAAGAACTATCAAAACAATTATCAGGACCCTTCACGAAAAGAACAAACGAGAAGAGCAACACTCTTATCGAGTGTCTGAACTGTGCCAAAAGATGGGAGAGGCGCTGGGGCTAAGGGAAGGCGAAGTCCAAGAACTTAAAACCGTAGGATTACTTCATGATATCGGAAAGATTGCCATCGAGGAAAACATCCTTAATAAGCCCGGGAAACTGACCAAAGACGAATGGGACGAAATGAAACGTCATCCGGAAATCGGTTATCGTATCCTGAGCACAGTTAATGGTATGTCAGAAATGGCGGAATACGTGTTGGCTCATCATGAACGCTGGGATGGCTTAGGTTATCCGAAGGGCTTAAAGGGCGCGGAACTTCCCCTTCAAACTAAGATTATTACCATCGCGGATGCCTATGACGCCATGACAAGCGCGAGAAGCTATCGGGAGGCTTTACCAGATGAGGTGGCGATCGCAGAGCTTCGGAAAAATGCCGGGACTCAGTTCGACCCCGAGTTGGTCAAGGTGTTTATTGACGAAGTCATTATCACAACCTGCACTACAAAGGATTTCGGAATAACTATGTGAACCCTCAGCCATTAATCACCAAGGTTTTTCCAATGCTCATAGGCCTCACTTAATTCAGTGAGCCCCGTTGCTTTATCTTGAGCTTGGACAGCACCCTGAAGCCTTGCGATATTCACAGTTAAAGCATCAATGACATTACGTTCTCCACTAAATTGTACTCTGTTGACGACTTTATCCCAGGCTCTCTTTAAATTCTCTGTATTTTGAGTGGCTGCTTCCCAATTTTCATGATTGATATCCTGGATAACCGTTTCAATGGCCTGTGGAACATTGTCATCTCCCACTAGGGGTTGCTTTAAAATATCACCACTTTGCATGACCAGAACGAACAAAACTAGGGTGACGATTGGAAGAGCTATCACGATAAACTTTCTCATTAAATCATCTCCTTAAAAGGTTACCTTCTCATCAGGAATATCACTTATCTTTCTTAAGTTGATCCTTGTACTTGTCCACATATAAACTTCCTGCTGGATTTAGGGTTGCCAAAAAAACTTCTGATATATCCTTAATGCCCTGCTTTTCGAGTTCCGTAAGCAGCCAAGTTTTGTCTTTATTAAGCTTTGTTAGGTTTTCTTCGATTAGAATTCCATCGTGAATTAATTCTGTGCTTATACCAGAATAGGAAACAGGCATTTTCATGTCCTTGGGCGTTAATGGCTGATGTTCCGGCTTTAATAAGACAGAAAGCTGACCGTTGGATTCTATAATTGCAAAATCTACTTGGGTCGGGTCAAAGACACCCTGATTCCTGAGAAGCTCTAAAATTGCCGAAATCTCATAGTTCATTTTTCTTAAAACGTTCTCCATAATCTTGCCATTTATAATGACAATCGAGGGTTCACCTTCTAAAAGCTTAGAGGCATATTGCCACTTTGTGCCTATTACATGCATTAAGTAACCTAAGATACACCAGGTGAGCAGGCCTACCCAATGCGGCCAAGCACGACTGGATAAATCTGTTGTCAAGGCAGCCGCCATGGAACCAATCGTGATCCCCAGCATATAATCAAATAAATTGAGCTGGCCGATCTGTTGCTTGCCCATGATTCTTGTGAAAATCAGCAAAGAAAAGAAGCCTATAAAAGCTCTAACAATGACCACTAAACCCTCATTCATACATGCGACACCTTCCATAATCCCCAATAGAATAATGATATTATTTGATCATTAGGAAGTCTTTATACTTTCTGCGCGCGGAAAAGAAGATTAAATTAATTAAGACATCAACAAATTCCCCCCTCAGTCAGTACCCTGAAGTACTGACTGAGGGGGGAATTTGTTGACTAGGTACTCTGAAGATTTGGAAGGTTTGAAGGATAGCAAAAGTTATCAGAATATTTTTATTGACATATATAATTCTGAATAATACAATTATATAAATAAAACTCAATATTACCTCTTCACACCAAATTTTTACTGCTTCATTTCACCAATTTATTTAGACTAAGAGGGAGAAAAAGAAGAAAAAGGAGGGTATGTGTCGATGAATTGTTCAACAAACTGTTCATGTCATGAAGAGAGTGATCAAGAGAAATATGCGCGGATCGAAGAAATTATTCAGGAGTATAGAGACAAAGAAGGGAACCTCATCCAAATTTTACACTTTGCACAGGGTATATATGGGTATCTTCCCCTTGAATTGCAGCAATTTATTGCTCATAAGCTCAATATCTCGTTATCAAAAGTTTATGGCGTCACATCATTTTATTCCTTCTTCTCAATTGAGCCCAAAGGAGAAAACACCATTCGGGTTTGCCTAGGTACGGCCTGTTACGTACGTGGTGGAAAAAAGATCATCGATCGCTTAAAAGAGATACTGAGGGTCGATGTAGGCAGTACCACTTCAGATGGTAAATTCACGCTTGAAGTCGCACGGTGTATCGGCGCGTGTGGACTGGCCCCCGCTATGACCATCAATGATACAGTTTATAAGCAAGTGAACCCAGATAAATTACAGGCCATCATTAAGAACGCTTTAGCACAGAATGAGGTGAAGAAATGAGTGATCAAACGCCGAGTATTAGAGCAGTTAGCGATATTGTGAAAATAAGCACACAATACAACGCTACGGTTAGTGGTCATAAATATACGGTGCTAGTGTGTTCAGGAGCAGGGTGTGTCTCTTCAAATTGTCATCTCGTTAAAGAGGCTTTACTCAAAAGCCTCAAGGAAAATAATCTACAGGAAGATGTTTGTGTCATTGAAACCGGTTGCATAGGGACATGTTCTCTCGGACCCGTCATGGTTTTTTTACCCGAGGAAACGTTATACACAAAACTGAGCCCAACAGACATACCCGATATTGTTAAATCTCATTTAATCGAGCATAAAATTAAAATCGATAAAACGTATGTTAATCCTCAAAATGGCGAACATATTCTTTGCATGAAGGACATTAGCTTTTTTAAGGAGCAGGTGAAGATTGCCTTAAGAAACTGTGGTAGTATTGAACATTCTTCCATTGAAGCCTATATTGCCAAAGAGGGTTATTTCGCCATTGCTAAGGCCTTAACAGATATGACGCCAGGGCAAGTTGTGGAAGAAGTCACTAAATCTGGCTTAAGAGGGCGTGGTGGTGCAGGGTTTCCCACAGGCGTTAAATGGGAAGCTGGTCGCACGATAGAAGCAGACCAAAAATATATTGTTTGCAACGCTGATGAGGGTGACCCAGGGGCTTTTATGGACAGGAGTATTCTTGAAGGTGACCCTCACAGTGTCATTGAGGGAATGATGCTGGGCGCCTATGCCATGGGTGCTAATAAGGGTTATGTCTATGTACGGGCGGAGTATCCCCTAGCGGTCGAACGGTTAAGTCATGCGATAGAGGTTTCTCGTCAGATGGGGTTACTCGGGGAAAATATTCTACAGACCTCCTTTGACTTTAATCTAGAAATAAGAATTGGAGCAGGTGCCTTTGTTTGTGGTGAGGAAACAGCTCTTATGGCCTCGATTGAGGGGGAACGTGGAGAACCAAGACAGAAACCACCCTTTCCCTTTCAGAAAGGTTTATATGGAAAACCCACGATCATCAATAATGTAGAGACCTTCGCGAATGTACCGCCAATTATTCAAAACGGAAGCAAATGGTATGCTAAATATGGGACGGAGAAAAGCAAGGGAACAAAAGTTTTTGCACTGGCAGGGGATATTACAAATACCGGAATTATTGAAGTCCCCATGGGAACTACTCTGGGAGATATACTCTTTAAAATTGGGGGCGGCATTCCTAGGAAGAAGGCCTTTAAAGCAGCTCAAACAGGGGGACCATCTGGTGGGTGCATTACTAAGAAATATTTAAACACGCCGGTTGACTATGAATCCCTGACAGCACTCGGAGCCATCATGGGCTCAGGTGGCTTAATCAGTATGGATGAGGACACCTGTATGGTGGACATGGCCAGATTTTTCATGGAATTCGTTCAGGATGAATCGTGTGGTAAATGTGTTCCCTGCCGAACAGGTACGAAGAGAATGTTAGAAATCTTAGAGCGCATTACCCAAGGAAAAGGACAAGACGGAGATATTGAACTTCTGGAGGAATTAGGGGAAACCATTCAGCTGTCTGCGCTTTGTGGCTTGGGTCAAACAGCCCCAAATCCGATTTTAAGTACGATCAAGAACTTCCGTGAGGAGTATGAGGAGCATATTCATCATAAATATTGCCGTGCTGGAGTTTGTGGAGATTTGTTTATCTCGCCCTGTGCCAACGCCTGCCCCGCTGGCGTTAATATACCTGGCTATATCGCTTTGATTGGGGTGGGAAGATTAAGGGATGCGTATAACCTCATTCGTCAAGAAAACCCGTTTCCAGCAGTATGCGGTCGCGTTTGTACACATCCGTGCGAGAGTAAATGCCGAAGAGCACAACTCGACGAAGCCATTGCCATCGCCGATTTGAAACGATATGTTGCGGATTATGTCCTCACGCACGAAGAGCCCTACACGGATCTGATCTTTCCTAGGAACGGAAAGTGCGTGGGAATTGTTGGAGCAGGCCCATCCGGTTTGACTTGCGGATATTATCTGGCCCGCTTGGGCTACATGGTGGATATTTATGAATCGATGCCTGTCGCGGGGGGGATCATGGCTTTTGGTATCCCCGAATATCGATTACCCGAAGAAGTACTACAGCACGAAATCAAGTTGATCAAACAGGCAGGCGTCAACATCCACTTAAATATGGCAGTCGGCGAAGACGTCCTTTTTGAAGACCTACGCCAACAGCATAACGCCTTGTATCTAGCCACAGGAACACAATTCTCAAATAAGGTCAATGTTCCAGGAGAAGATTTACAAGGTGTCATTCACGGACTCAATTTCCTCAGAGACGTCCATTTAGGGAAAGACGTACACATTGGGGATCACGTCGTCGTGATTGGTGGCGGCAACACAGCGGTTGATGCTGCAAGGGTAGCCATCAGACGTGGCGCCAAAGAAGTCAGTATCCTCTACCGGAGAACGATCGAAGATATGCCAGCAGACGCCAGAGAAGTCCATGATGCCCTTGAAGAAGGGATTAAGATTATTCCGTTAGTCTCGCCAATCAGGTTTAGTGGGGATGGTCATGTGACACAGGTTGAAGGTGTCAGGATGGAACTGGGTGAGTTTGATGAAAGTGGACGTAGAAAACCTAAAGCCATCGTAGGCTCAGAATTCAGCCTTCATGCGGATCTTGTGATACCCGCAGTGAGTCAGTATGCAGACCTACCCTTTATTGGTAAGGAGGAGCTTCAATTAACACCGTGGGGCACCTTTATCACCCATAAAGACTCGATGATGACAAATATTGAGGGTGTATTTGCCGGTGGTGATGTCGTTCGGGGTTCAGATGTGGCGATTACGGCCATTGCCGATGGCAAAAATGCGGCAAAATCTATTGACAAGTATTTGGGCGGAACCGGCGTGCTTAATACAGGAGAAACGATTGAAATTCCGTTGCCTCTAGTCGATGAACAGGAAATTATAGAGCATGAGAGGTTCACCATGAAATTCCTAGACCCTGAGCTTAGGAAACACTCATTTGATGAGGTAGCAGTCGGTTTTCACAAGCTCAATGCGATGGCCGAATCAATGAGATGCTTAAGATGCGACAGGAGGGGATAACCATGGTGAACTTAACCATCAATAATAAATCAGTCACCGTTGAAGACGGCCTGACCATTATCCAAGCCGCCAAGCAAAATAATATTATTATCCCCAGTCTCTGTTACTTAGAAGGCGTGCATAAATCAGGCTCTTGTAGGATTTGTGTGGTCGAGGTGGAAGGGGTTAAGGCCTTACAAGCTTCTTGCATCAGTGCCGTCCGAGAGGGTATGGTAGTCCATACGAATTCGCCCAAAGTTAAACGGGCCAGAAAGATTCTGTATGAGCTCATCTTGTCAGATCACCCTAAGGATTGTTTAAACTGCAAGAGAAGCCAGAATTGTGAATTGCAAAAGTTAGGAGAGACTATAGGGGCCACAGAGGAACGGTTCAAAGGCGAAATGTCCAAGGCCTATCTCGATAACACGTCGCCTTCCATTATTAGGGATACTTCAAAGTGTATTCTATGTAGACGGTGTGTGACGGTCTGCAACGAAATTCAAGGTGTCGGTATTTTAAACGCACAGGGAAGAGGCTACAATACCGTCATCGGGCCAGCAGCAGATCTTGTCTTAAATAGTGTTAATTGTACGTACTGCGGGCAATGTGTCGCGGTATGTCCCGTGGGCGCGCTCCAAGAAAAGGATGCAATTTCCAGGGTCTGGGAGGCCTTGAATGATCCTGACAAACGTGTCATCGTTCAAACAGCACCGGCCATACGAGCTGCTCTGGGTGAGGAATTTGGCTACGAGGCGGGTACTTTAGTCACTGGAAAAATGGCGACAGCCCTTCGAGACTTGGGATTTGATGACGTCTTTGATACTAATTTCACGGCAGACCTAACGATTTTGGAGGAAGGCACGGAATTTCTCCAACGCGTTCAAAAGGCTTTGAGCGGTGGAACTGCGACACTACCCATGATCACCAGTTGCAGTCCTGGTTGGATTAAGTATGTGGAACATGCTTTCCCAGGGCAACTCGAGCATCTGTCAACCTGCAAATCTCCCCATACCATGCTGGGAGCGTTAGCAAAATCTTATTATGCTGAGAAGATCGGGGTTGCCCCAGAAGACATTTACATGGTTTCAGTCATGCCTTGTACCGCCAAGAAATTCGAAATCTCTCGACCAGAAATGAAAAATGACGGTCAATTTAATGTCGATGCCGTCTTAACAACCAGAGAGCTGGCCAGGATTATCAAGGAAGCCGGCATTGATTTTAGATCTTTGGAAGAGGGTTCCTTCGATAGTCCCTTGGGTTTATCTTCAGGCGCAGCGGATATTTTCGCGGTCACTGGAGGGGTCATGGAAGCCGCACTCCGAACAGTCTATGAAGTCGTGACAGGTCGGGAATTACCCTTTGAAAAACTGCATGTAACACCTCTGGTCGGTTTAGAACAAATTAAAACCGCTGAATTGACGATTGAGGACGCCGTTGAAGCGTATAAATTTCTAGAAGGGGTCACCGTAAAAGTTGCAGTGACCAGTGGCTTGAAGGGCGCAAAAATCCTCATGGAGGAAATTGCTCGAGGCGAGTCCCCTTACCACTTTATTGAAGTAATGGGATGCCCCAATGGATGCATCAGTGGAGGGGGTCAGCCTAGACCCACCACTCAAGCGATTCGCGAAAGTCGCTTTAAGGCCATTTACCAAGAGGATGAAGGGAAAAAACTGAGGAAATCGCATGAAAATCCCTTCATTACTAAGATTTATGCAGAGTTCCTGGGACATCCGTTGGGGCATAAGTCCCATGAATTACTGCACACGGATTATACCAAGCGTGGCGTCTACAACGAGTGTCTATCAGAAGATTAGACACCCACTAGTAAAATCTGATCCCTTGTAGGATAATATATGATTAAGGAGCGAACCCTCAAGTAAGTTAGGGTTCGCTTTTCTTAATACTTAGTCATGATTGCGGAAAGGGACGTTCTGATGGTTTATGATCTGATCGTAGGCAAGACAATAGAAGAATGGAAGAAACTCTATCCTTTGTTGGAGGACATCGTGGCAACCAGAGAAGTATTGTGGGCAAATCCCCAGTACAGACCTTTCGAAGAAGCCATAAGAAACCTTTCAATCGGTGAAGCAGAGGTTAAAAACGCCGAAGAAAGACTGGCCCGATTTGCACCCTATATCCTTCAAGTGTTTCCCGAAACGAAGAACAGCTTAGGGCTTATCGAGTCTCCGCTGAAGAACATACCAGGAATGCAGAAAGAAATGGAGAGACTGTTTGACCGCCAAATTCCAGGAGAGGTCCTTCTGAAATGTGATAACCAGCTGCCGATTGCCGGGTCGATCAAAGCACGAGGAGGTATCTATGAAGTCTTAAAACATGCCGAAGAATTGGCCCTTCAAAACAAGTTGCTCACCGTAAACGATGATTATGCGGTGTTTGATAGTCCTATATTTAGGGCGTTCTTCTCGCGATATTCGATAGCCGTTGGCTCTACGGGAAATTTAGGACTAAGTATCGGGATCATGGGCGCTCAATTGGGCTTTAAAGTCACGGTACACATGTCGGCTGACGCCAAACTGTGGAAAAAAGAGCTGTTGAGATCTAAAAATGTCCAGGTCATAGAATATGCCTCAGACTTCAGTAAGGCAGTTGAAGAAGGCAGGAAGCAGTCTAATCGTGACCCCAACAGCTATTTCATTGACGATGAAAAGTCGCAGGACCTTTTTCTAGGCTATGCCGTTGCAGCGTATCGGCTTCAGAAACAGCTCAAGGATCTCCAGGTAACGGTGGATGAAAATCATCCCTTGTTCGTGTATTTGCCGTGTGGTGTAGGCGGCAGTCCCGGAGGCATAACTTACGGCTTAAAGTTGATTTTTAAAGATCATGTTCACTGCTTCTTTGCGGAGCCAACCCACTCTCCAGCCATGTTGATCGGTCTCATGACAGGCCTTCATCATCAAGTCGCAGTTCAGGATTTTGGGCTTGACAATCAGACAGCCGCCGACGGGCTTGCAGTGGGAAGACCTTCCGGCTTGGTATCCAAGACGTTAGAACATCTCATCAGTGGCGTGGTGACGGTGGACGATCGTCCTTTGTTTGTGTTCTTGAAAATGCTCATTGATGCCGAAACAATGCCATTGGAACCGTCTGCCTTAGCAGGTTTTCTAGGTATCGGACGATTGATTAACGATCCGGCCGGGAAGAACTACCTAGCAGGCCACAAATTAACGGATAAGTTACAGGAGGCAACCCATATTGTCTGGGCCACAGGGGGCAGTATGGTTCCTCAGGAGATCATGGAAGGCTATTACCAAAGAGGTCTGAAATACTCGTTGAAGTAGGTAGACACCCGTAGTATGATGAGTGCAAGATGGTTGAGAGAAGTAAAAGTCTATTAACGGAGAGGAGGATGGCGGGTTAGGTATGCGTAACGGCATTCCTTCGCTAACCTTAAGGCGTAAGGGTTTCCTGCCAAGCTTTTATGAAAATTCACGACTCGAAATGTATGAAAGATCTGGAACTTTTCCAGAAACTAAACCCTTCTGAAAAAGCGGATATTATTAAACTTGCCCGTGGAAAGCAATACGGGAAAGGCGAATTAATCTTCGCTGAAGGAGACCTTGCAGATACCGTCTATTTAGTCAAGGCGGGTAAGGTGTTACTTTACAAAATATCTGAAGAGGGTAAGGAGTTAAGCTTAAATATTCTTCAGGAAAATGATATTTTCGGAGAAAACACAATACTTGAGGATAATTTCCATACCATGCACGCGAAAGCATTGGAAGAGGTCTTTGTATGCACCTGTACCCAGAAAGACTTTCTCAGTCTCTTGATCAACCCCAGTGTCGCGTTTAAAGTCATCAGTTATTTAAGCGAAAAGCTTAATAACTACACGCAACATGCAGCAGTGATGGCGTTTCAAGATGTGAAAGGGAGGGTATTTAGTACTCTCACTCGTTTAGCAAAGGATCATGGTGAATTGACGCCTGAGGGCTTAAGAATTAATATGGTTTTAAGCCACCAAGAGTTGGCTAATCTAGTGAATGCTTCTAGAGTCATGGTCACAAATGTTCTGAATGAACTCAAGCATGAGGGTGTCATTGGAGTGAGTCAACGAAGGTTCTATTTAGTGGATAATAACCTGCAAAATGAGGTTGTATAGCGAACAAGTCGCTATTGGCTTTGCATTACAAAAAGAGTTGTCTTAGCCGACAACTCTTTTTGTAATGCAGTTTACAGATTTATTTTCCAACTCGATATACACTTAAGTTGTACATAAGTGTGGGAGAGACGGATCTTGTCCGTTGAGCTCGACTAGAGTAAGGGGGATCACTTTGGAAAAAGTCTTTGTTGGTTGTTCAATTCTTGAGGAGGAAATAAAACAAGTCATGCAAGAAATGGGTTTGCAGAACAAGATTGTTTTCATAGACGCAGTGTTGCATGTGAATTTAGGCCTCTTAGAAGAGGCCGTTCGCTCTAAACTCGAGGAAACTAGCAGTCTAGGAAAGCCAATGATCTTAGTGGGGAATAAATGTCACCCGGATATGGATACCTTCACTAAAGAATATGACGGACAAGTTGTCTCAAGGTGCAATTGTATCGAGTTACTCCTTGGGGATCAGATGAAAGAATTAGATAAGGAAGCCAAAATTTTTTATATCACGAGCGGCTGGTTAGCGAAATGGAAAGAAATTTTCATAACAGGGCTTGGCTGGGATGAGATTGATGGTCGGCAAAACTTCGGCTACTATGACAAAATACTTTTGCTGGACTTGGGAGCACCGATAGATGACATGGATCTCCTAGAATTCTTTGAATTCACCCAAGTGCCCATCGAGCCGTATCCTATTTCCTTAGATAACCTAAAACTAGAACTGACAAAACTACTGAGTATTTCTTCTGATGCCATTAAAGGAGGTGAATACAATGTTTGACGCTAAGAAAAAAGATACTGCCCTGGCTGCCTTAGGAGACCTTTGTCTTAAATGCGGAGTGACCCTTTCCCGATAAACCAGACACCAAAGAGTTAGTGTTTTCGCCCGAAATCTTAACTATCCTTAAAATTTCATTTCTTGTGATATCTTCAGGCTACTAGCTCCTTAGTTTGTGAAGCCAAGCTCTTGTAATAAAG
>DASRMG010000081.1:0-5063 GCA_035648035.1 Desulfosporosinus sp.
CTTTTCGGCATTGGAGATCAAATCACTAATGCTTAATTTTTTCTTAGCTTCCATGGTAGTTCATCCCTTCTTATTGCACATCAATCGTGTCTAGGTAATCGGCATCACTTGGAGTAAAGCCGAATTTGTACTCATCTTCTAACTTTTTAGCTTTCTCGAATTGCGTTAAGGTAAGCTCATCAAACCAAACATTCCCGATGCTTACGCGTTCTGATTGCTTACCAATGGTATCTGGATCTTTAAGTTTTGTGACTATTGTGCTGCGTGGATCCTCGCCATTTTTCCAAGCATCCAATAGTTTTTTCTTTCCTCGGCTGAATACTTTTTTGACCTTCATGCTCCCCTCGCCCTTTAATCCGACAAGTTTGGAGTCTTCGCTCATGCCAATGGTCACGGTTTCCCTATTTGCGCTCACCTTAGCCTCGAAACTATCCAGTTCAAAGACTAATTCTCCATCCCACCAAACTTGTCCCCATGTGCCGTTTATCTGTTCGTTGCCTCTGAGCTTTGCCATGTTTCATCCTCCTATACGATCAACATTGTGAAGTCTAAGTCTTCCATAGCGTCCAACGGGCTACCACTCGCCTTTATAAAGACCTTACTTCCCGTGTTATACTCTTTGATCTGTGCCGTTGTCAGAAGACTTGTGTCGGTCCCTGTTGATTGGAGGTACAACTCTTGAGCGTCAATATCAATCTCTGATAATGCCGTGAAATTAGGGTCTAATACTTCGTCACGTTGCAAGCCCTTGAAATAGGAGTTGACCGCAGTAATAAACAGGACTTTATGGTCATAGGAGTTGTTGATCTTGCCGACATATTCAGAATCAAAGGTGTCCCGAATATCTTCCCGCATAAGGTCGATGGCCTCCATGATCTTGATCTTTTTGAACTTGGCTCCCTTGGTGACGGTTGTAGTTGTTAAGCTGTTCACACCGCGCCCAATCTTGATGTGCTCGCCATCGTTGATTAGGATCAGCATTCCAGCATCGATATCAGCATCCGGTGTCGCTGTTTCGGTTATACTTTCCACTTCTGTCAGAACGAAATATGTTGAGCTCCGGGTAAAAGGAAGTCCGGCCAAGATACCAGCGATTCTGCAGCAATACTCTTCGGTCGTATAAGTCTTGGCTCCAACGACTAAGCCATCTGTGGAAAAGTTGATAATACCTTCGTGATCCGATTCACTCGCAGGGAGTACGGCTTTAAATGTCTTTTTATTGGTGTCGCGTTGCGTTTTAATCCATGTTGAAATGGTTGGGACATCCGCTGTGAGTATTCCAGGGATAGCTAGGTAATTCCACTTCTTATTGGTCAATCTAGTCAGTGCGGCGCTATAATCTACCGCATCTACCGCTTCTCTTTCGACGATAATCTTTGTTGGTTTGCCAAGGAAAGCCTTCTGGATGTAATCAAGGTTTGAGATTGTCCAATCGAGAGGGTCAATTTGTGTCACATCCGTATAGATTTTTGTATCGAAGATTTCATTTGTGGAATCCTTTAAGATGAGCACGACAATCCCTCTAGCGCTTCGAAGGATCGCGGTTACGGCCAAGGTCTGAAACGCAATATTTATTTGTGGCAATCCCATAGTTTTATTCCTCCTTGAGTTCTAATTCTTGCATCAATCTGATTTCTTCTTCTGTGTAACCGAGGTCTTCATCAAGTTCTGTTGGCATTAACCATTGACCATTGACTTCGATGGCATCGAGATCGTTTAGAAATTCAAGGTCGAACTTAAATTGCAAAACATTGTCCGCGATTTGATGCCGCTTGTTACTCAGGGTAATTACCCGATTTCCAATTTTCAAGGTATTAAAAAAGGCTTTGTTTAACTGGTCGATCATTTTAAGGTTAGCCAGGTCCGTCTTTTCCGATGAGAAATAGTGGATATTGATGGACAAGAGTTTTTCCTCGTGATCAATGGAAGATGTGTCACTAATAGGCATCATTTGCACAAAAAAAGCAGGCTTATCAAACCCACTTAATTCCTCGGTAGCCACCACATTTACGGAGCTGTTCTTAAGTTTCAGGACATCGATTACTGACTTTTTAATGTCAATGTATCCGATCATATGGATAACTCCCTTAAAGCGTCGCTAATAAAGGCATTTAGATCGGCCTCAAAGGTTGCCTCTTTTTTTGTCACAGCTTTTTCAAGCATATGGATGCCTGGTTGCCAGCCGTACTTTCCATATTGGTTCGAGATGTTGTGGCCGTTTTCAAGTAAGTGAGATAATTGACCATCATTCGTGACCTTGGCCTCGATAAAGTTCGCCGTTGCCATCCTCTTGCCCTTGGCAAATACTTTCCAGTGCTTTCTGGTGTACCCACTATCCTTCGGTGTGTCGGCCCTTGCCTGTTTCCTCACGGCATTGGCTTGTTTCCTGAGGAATTTCTTAGCTTCCATGGGGAACTTCTTACCAATAACTTTGATAAGGTCCTGTTCGAGCTCATTTAATCCTGTTATTTCAAAATCTCCACCACTACTCATTGTAAACACCTTCCTCGATCAGGGTGCAGAATAGGTGAGTCTCGATGTGCTGTTCTTTCCAGTCTACAACGTGGTCTATGTTGTAGTTTTTCCCCTTGTACACTACGCGCATCTTTGTATCGATGTCGTTTCGGTACCTTATTACAATTTCATAAACAATGCTGGCTGAATCTTTCCCGGCTTTGAGTTGGTCTTTTACGCTGGAATTATAGAACGTAGACCATAATTTCACATAGGACTGCCATTGTTTAACCGCTTCACCGACTTCATTTTCAGCTCGGATGTAGTTCTGTATTTCAATACGGTTAATTAAACCACTCATTTTCACAGAACCACCACCAACTGATTATAATCGACCGACATAGATAGATGATTTCTAAGCATTTCATAAGATTGTCTGTACCTGTCCGTCTCTTTTTCATCCGAACTATATTCAGCCTTACAGAATGTTTTGACAGCTCTTAGTATCAATGGATCGGTTTCAACTATCTTTTCTTCAGTTATGCCACATAACTTTAAATCACCTGTGGCAGAGTCGATCGTGTCCTGTATGTCCTCGTCTAGTGAATCATCGTCAATCCGTAGGGTTGTTTTAACCTTTTCGAGGAACATTATGCTCCCTCCCTCATAAAAAGAAAGGGAAGGGATTAACCTTCCCGATTATTAAGATCACTGTTTGTCCGGATCTTCCTCGTGCTCAAGTTCCTTGATCCGTTCCAGTGCATTCTCTTTCCCCTTTACCTTTTCCCCATTTGGGAGCTCGTAATAACCACCGCCAACGTGTTTAAATGGCTCATCGTCTTCCTTGTGAGACTCTTGGATAACTTCACCACTTAGAAATCCTTTTTCTCGAAGGAAAGCGATACGTTCCACATCACTTGATACATGCGTTTTCCCCTTTTTGTAGTGTTCTTTAGTAAATTTATCCTGAAATGATCTGGAAACTACGCAAGTAATAATAACTTCACTCATAACTATTTCCCCTATCGTTTAATTTAATAATTTGGGAAGTTGTATTAAACCGCAGCGCCTTTCTTAACGCGTAAGAATCCATTTTTGCTAACTACGTTTCCGCCAGCGAAGATAACGCCCTTGTGCGCGATCATTCCCTGTTTGAATTTGTAGTCAGTAGAACGTTGAACATCCATATCAGAGAAGATAGTTACGAGGTAGTTGGATAATGGCCCATAAGCCATGCAATAGTCACCCCCCACGGTCGCAACCTTAGTAACCGCTTTACAAGCTGAGTTTATTAGGAACGGTATTCCGTCGATGGTGCCTACATTGCCGTTCCCGGTAATAGTATGAATCTTGACGCCTTGTAAATTACGCAGTTGAGCAAATGCTTTCAAATCTACTTTGTTCAGAATCAATACTCCGGCATCTTCGACCTCTTCATCTCCACCAAAGGAATACACGATTTCGCTTAAGGTGTCTTCATCGATTACAGTGATTTCAAGGTCAGTTGCAATATCAATTGCCGTTGCAGCAACAGAGAAAATACCAGCCATGTGATTAGCTGCTCCAGTTCCTACGAGTATCTCTCGGGTGACTTTCTTTCTCGAGGCAATAGTGATTCCCTTAATGACTTCATCATCATAATTAGCAGCCGGTAACTTAACAAGTTCCTCTGAATCCTCCGCATAAGTGGTGATTTTGGTTTTGAGAATAGTAGCTTTTGCAAAGGTAGGTTCTGCGTCGGTGTAATCTTCACCCTCTGCGGTATAATCTCCAGTTCCATAACCAGCAAGGTACGGTTGATCATAGGATTCTCCACCCATGAGCATTTTCGTCGATACCCGGTCAATAAGGGAGCTTACTTCCTGAAAAGTAGGACGGATGTCAGTTGCTTGGTGCTTCGTGAGCAATACACCTGCCGATGCGATAGTTACCGAACGGTTTTCCTTCAATGCCTTGCCGCGTTTTTCAGATTCATTGACAGCAGGAGGAGTATCAAGAGGTTTTTCTAACGTTCTCGCTTCGCCTTCTCCTGCATTAAGACCAGCGAGCAATTCCGCTTTCTTCTTAAGACTTCTTTCCTCCGTTTCGAGGGCTGTTAATTCAACCTGAATTTCATCCAGTTTAATGGTTGTGTCGGTGCCGGAGAGTAATCCTCTGATTTCTAATTTACGAGCTTGTATTTCTAATAATCTTTTTTCCATTATGTTTTTCCACCCTTTAATTTTAAATTATAGATAAGTTTGGATTATGAGTTTCTTTCTCATATCGGCATCATCCAATGCTTTTTGCGATTTGGCATCATCCAATGCTTTTTGTTCTTTCTCCTTCTCCAAGAAAAAAGAACTCCTCGCAGATATGTTTGTATCTGAGTAGGCCCCCATATCCACGGCGGCCACATCATATAGCTTTTTGATTTTCAGGATTGTCCTTGTTCTCGTATCCTGATTGTAGCTGTCCTCAGCAACGAAAAACTGGAAGCTCATCTCGTCGATGTCTCCCTGCTGAATAAGCTTATATAAATCCCTTGCGGGAGTTATGTCGAAAAGTTTAGCCTTTACATTTAGGCCAAGATCATCTTTGATAAGCTGTAAAGATCCCTTGCGCGTGCG
>DASRMG010000082.1:0-14478 GCA_035648035.1 Desulfosporosinus sp.
GTAAAATATGAAGCTGAAGGAACAAGGATTTTCTTTGATTTAATCTCTCCACCCAGAAAAGTTAAATAATACACTGTTGCTATGTAAACAACGAGACAAGCCTTGCTAGATGCAGGTTTGTCTCGTTTTAGTACAGATAACTTCAGGAGGACGTTCCCTCGAGCAAATCGTACTTCTGGCTGCATCGGACCGGTCAGTTTGAAAACCCACCGGTCATTCTCTTCCAGTATACCCGAAGCCGAGCAGGCGAAAATGCCAGAAAGTTTCTGGATGGTTTTTCCGGTTACCATATCTCAGACGCCTATGCAGGATATGAAAAGGTAGAAAACATAACCCGCTGCTTATGTTTATCGCACCTAAGGCGATACTACAAAGAAGCCATTCCACTTAACAGCAGCAAAAAAGAAATTCCTGGTTCTGCCGGTGCCAAAGGTAGAGCTTATTGCAACAAGCTCTTTGCACTTGAAAAGCAATGGAAAGAGCTACCGCATGAGGAACGTAAACAGAAGCGTCTAGAACAGAGTGTTCCTGTTCTAAATGCCTTTTTTGCATGGGCTGAAACTATGAGTACCAATCAAGCGCCGTTAAAGAAAGCCCTCAAATATACAATGAATCACAAGGAGTACTTCATGAATTTCCTACTGGATGGGCGCATTCCTATTTCTAATAATATGAGTGAGGTCTCAATGAAAGCTGTAGCGGTAGCCAGGAAAAACTTTCTCTTTTCCGACACCCCGCAGGGGGCGGAAGCCAGTGCACTTGTCTTCAGCATCATAGAAACGGCGAAAGCTAATGGTTTGGATCCTTATGAATATCTCGTCCATATATTTAGAAATCTGCCCAATCTAGATTTTCATAACAAACCGGAATTATTGGAAAGCCACATGCCATGGGTGGATACGCTGCCGGAATTATGTTATGCAAAGAAAACACGTAAAGAAGCTGAGGAAGGGAAATAAGCAGGATGGCGATGACGAATATTAACTACATAATGGATATGGCAAAATCATTTCTCGACGGAGAAATTGATGTTATAGACTTTTATCTGGATTTTCCCCATGAGATAAAAAAGCGTTATCGGAAGATGGTCCGCGAGGACAGAGACTATGCAGAACTTATTTATGATTGTCTACTAGAAGAAGGAAACGATAAGTACGATGAGCTATCTGAAGCCCAATTCAAGAGATTGATCCGTAAACAGTATAAATACATTAAGGATGTTGCAAGTGAAGGATTTTTCTAAGAACGTTAAAATCGTCCTCGATTTTCAATAAGTTGAAAATCAGGGCGATTTTTTTGTACCACGCTATTTGTTCCACCGCTTACTTTATTAACAATGGCTCCGTTATTATATATGGCGATGTAATAGCGACTAATACGTCATTGGAGCTATATTATCCAGGCACACTACAGTTTAGCAATAATGGCTCTATAACATTTAAATAGCTAAAAATTCTGAGGCTCACAGCAGATGCGAGTCTCAGAATCTGGGTATTTGTGCTTCAAAAACTATTCCAATTTAAATGGCGGTATTCATATCACAGGTCAGCAAGGTAGAACAGAATGCACTTGTCACAGAGTGCGGATTCAGCAGGATGGAAGGCAAAGGTTGTTGAACAGAGAATCCCAACCTGAACAACAAGTATGTTGAATCGCTGTGGGGTACACACTCCAATGTTATAAACTCAAATTAGTAGAGATTAATCCCTACTAAACAAGTCTCTCGTATACACCTTATCCACGACATCTTTAATCTCACCAGATAACCTGTTCGCAACGATAACGTCTGATATCTGCTTAAACTCATCAAAGTCTTTGATGACTCTAGAGTGATAGAATTCATCCTCATGAAGAGCAGGCTCGAACACGACAACCTCAATACCCTTAGCCTTGATACGCTTCATAACGCCTTGAATGGCAGATTGTCTAAAGTTATCAGAATCCGTCTTCATGGTCAGTCTATAAATTCCTACAATCTTTGGATTTCTCTTGATAATCATTTCTGCGATATGGTCTTTCCTTGTTCTGTTGGCGTCAACGATGGCTGACATAATATTTTGAGGCACATCCGCATAGTTGGCCAGAAGCTGCTTTGTATCTTTAGGTAGGCAGTATCCACCATAACCAAACGAAGGATTGTTATAATGGCTTCCAATTCGCGGATCCAAGCCAACCCCTTCTATAATCTGTTGTGTGTTAAGTTCTCTAACTTCAGCATAGGAATCTAGCTCGTTAAAGAATGCGACCCTCAAAGCAAGGTAAGTATTCGCAAAAAGCTTCACCGCCTCTGCTTCCGTGGGATTGGTAAACAAGACCTCAATATCTTCTTTCAGTGCGCCCTGTACAAGAAGATCTGCAAATACCTTAGCTCTTTCAGATTGCTCTCCTACGACAATTCTTGAAGGGTAGAGATTATCATAGAGTGCTTTTCCTTCTCTTAAGAACTCAGGTGAGAAGATAATGTTCTCTGTCTCAAACTTTTCTTTAATAGCTTCCGTATACCCTACAGGTACTGTAGATTTTATAATCATCACTGCATCTGGATTAATTGATAGGACAGATGCGATAACGGCCTCAACAGTCCTCGTGTTGAAGTAGTTTTTCACCGGATCGTAGTTAGTTGGTGTAGAAATGATGACATATTCAGCATCTTTGAAAGCAATATAATTATCAGTGGTTGCAATAAGGTTCAATTCTTTAGTCGCCAGATAGTCTTCAATCTCCGCATCAACAATCGGTGATTTCTTATGGTTAATCATATCCACTTTTTCCTGGATTATATCCATGGCGATAACTTCGTTATGTTGAGCCAGTAGAACAGCGTTAGATAAGCCTACATAGCCTGTCCCTGCGATTGTTATTTTCATTCCAAGTACCCTCCACTAGTTTAGTCACTAACTGTACAATATCTTTTACTTATTTTGTCGAATCGTTGTGGGTCAGACCCAGAGGAGGAGATGGCTGACCGGACGGGAGTCCTTCTCTCGATCACGGGTGTCGTAGAAGGACGTTGAAATCGTTGCAAAAGGAAATTCAAGGAAAAGGATTTGCAGTATACTTCTGGGCGAACTGCAAAATAGGGTTCCTAAAGTATACCATTGTGCAAGAAAAAGTTAATTGAACCTTATTGACATGGCCGGATGAAATTAGGATGTACTATTAATTTTTATTATTAATAATTTAGAAAAGCTAAAATTATAACGATAATCCGCCATCAACTGGTATCACAACTCCATTTAAATAAGCAGCATCATCAGAAACCAAAAACAGCACAACTTTTGCAACGTCTTCAGGAGTGCCCACACGCCCAATCGGAATTTTGGACGCCGATGCTGAAACGTCTCTACCCTCAAATATAGGAGTTTGAATGATACCAGGACAAATGCAGTTGACTCGAACATCTTTTCCATAATTTAGAGCAAGCACTCTTGTAAACTGCACAACTGCCGCTTTGGTTGAACTGTATGCATAGGAACGTCCACTTGCATAGGATTGCATGCCAGCAACAGAAGCATTGTTTAAAATAACACCTTTCGTAGAAATTAAATAGGGAATTGTATATTTCGACATGAGGAAGCAACCTTTAACGTTGACATCATACATCTTATCCCAGTGTTCACTCTTTAAGTCTTCAAGTGGACCAGTAAAAAATATCCCTGCATTATTTATAAGAATATCTATTCTCCTATATACATTAATAACAGCTTTAATAAAAGCAATTATACTCTCCTCTTTGGACGTATCACAATAGATAAATTTAGCGGTTCCGCCTGTTGCAACAATTGCTTTTTGTACTATTTCACCCCTTAACTCATTTCTTCCTGCGAGTACAACAGTCGCACCTTCTTCTGCAAGCTTTTTTGCGCAACCTTCACCAATGCCCGAGGTTGCACCAGTAATTATAGCTACTTTGCCATCTAATTTTCCCATTGTATTTCCTTTCCCTAACTAGTCTATTAATGTATGCAGAATATGTCTTATGTTTTCTGAAGTTAGCCCGTAATATTCCATCTTTTCATCATATGTTCCATAATTTCTGAAAATCTCTCTTGGAAACCCTACATGCTTTACCTTAACTGCTCTGTCTGGAAGTGCATCAATTACATCATACAGAAGGCTACCTACATACTCCGGTTCACAAATTAACACATTACCGGATGGACAATTTTCAGCTAAAGTTTTCTTATCAAATGGTTCCAGCGTTGTATAATACAATACTGTCACGTCCTTGTCAGCACAAACCTCCATAACCTCGTCAAGCATAACAGAAACAGCAATCACAGTTGCTTTAGTACCAGTCTTAATTACATTAGCTTTTCCAAATTCTACATCAAAATCGTAAACTGTATTGGGATGATCACTTACTCTAAAGAATGTCGGATGCCCATTTCTATATGCTTGGTTGAATAGTTGAATGAATTGTTTGGCAGTTCCAGGCGCGACAAATTCAACTCCTGGTACCATCTTAATTACGCCAACATCTTCGGCACAGTAATGAGAATACCCATATTTAGGGTAGTCAACTGCTGCGCCTGTGCCTACAACATTTACCCCAATTTTTTGGTAAGCGAAATCTAATTTTATCTGTTCCAAAGTTCGTTCAATCAAATATGGCTGAATCCCAAAAATCGTAGGAACCAAACCTCGAAGGGACATTCCTGCCGCAAAGCCAAACATACCATCTTCATAAATACCTACATTTGTCGCTCTGTCCGGAAAATCTCTCAGGATATCTCTAATGGCCCACATGCCGATGTCAACCGTGAAAAATGTCGTGTCTCCCTCGTTCCTAATCATTTCAGCTACACGCTTTAGAAATTGCCTTCTCAAAACTCATCAACCTCCCTCATCAACATGTCGAGTTCCTCTGCATTAGGAGCTTTGTGAAACCAAATTTCATGTTCAGTCATGGTTGGGCTACCAAAGCCACGAATTGTATGTGCAATAACTGCCATTGGTTGTCCAACATTAGGTTTAACAGAAAGTACATGTTCGAGTTCTACAAGGCTGTGCCCATCAACATCATATACTTCAAAACCAAAGCTTTCCAGCTTCAGTTTCATGTTTCCCATGTCAATCATGGCACCAACAGAGTTATTATCATCAATTATCACACAGAGGTTATCAAGTTTTTTTCCTGCTGCAAAAATACATGACTCCCACATGGTGCCCTCATTGAACTCCCCGTCACCGGTAAGAACGAAAACCCTTGATGGAGATTTTTTAATCTTATTAGCCATAGCTATTCCGGTTGCTAACGGTAATCCATGACCTAATGAACCCCCTGAATTCTCAACACCACCGGAGAATTTAGTAACATCTGTCTGAATACAATATCTGCTATTAAATTTCCCCATTTCAGACATATCTTCCATCTTAAAAAAGCCTTTCTTAATCAGAACGGGAAACAAAGCCAGTGTCGCCTGTCCTTTGCTGACTAAGAAGAAGTCCCTGTCATCATCCTGTGCTAATTCAGGACTCCAATGCATAATCTTATCGTACAAAGTCCAGATAATATCCAAGCAGGAAAACACACTTTGTAGGTTTCCATCCTGGCACATGTGTGATAATTTTAAACTATCCTGCCTCAATTCTTTAGATATCCGTTCCATTCATTTTCCCTCCATATACTGCTGTCATATACCTATTTCTTTCTGTATTCTGAGAGGTATCTGTCTGCATTTTCTTTCTTAAATATAATCTTATCTATTTTAGATAAGCTGCTTAAGATTCCATCTATCACCGAATTTGTTAACTTTAACTCTAATCCATAGTAGCTAGCATAGTTTGGGTTACATCTGTGAAGTGCGGTTAAATAAGAAGGAAGAGAATACCCCCAGGGGCAATCTGCAAATATACCTTGAATATATTTATCAAACACATCCAACATTGGCCCAATGCGATAAGATTTTCCGTGCTTCTCGTTCAGATATTTGGCAAATAGTTCTAAGTTAAGATTACCCGCTCCCCTTCCAATACCATAGATACTTCCATCAACAATGATGTCTCGTTTCAATCCCAATTCAATAAACGCCTCTGCAATACCAAATGCTTGTTGGAGATTATTGTGTCCATGATACCCTAATGCAATTTCAGGCTTTAGGTAGTCATCAGCAAGAATAAAGTATTCCAAAATGGCATCTTTATTCTGCGTACCGAAACTATCTACCACATAAACAGCCATTGGATCAAGTTTGTTAAACAACTTGATCATTTGAATAAATTCCTCAAAGGAATACTGGTCTACTCGTGCGGGCTGAACACAAAGCTTATAGCCTCTTTCAACCACGCCTTTGCAATAATCAAAACCTTCTTGCAACATGCTTTTCCAAACAATTACGCGGATTATATCTATCGTTTCTTCCGCTCGTTGTTCCAATTTTTCAATAGGCAATGGATTGACTACCTCAATCATTGCTGCATATTGAACGTCTGGCAACTTAGGTCCGATAATGTCCGAGATCTGATGCACAGAGTTGAAAACTGTTCTATCATTGATATATGGTTCGTCCTTCAAAAAACCAATTTCAAAAATTTCCACACCAGTCGAAACTATTTTGTGTTCAATATCCTGTATTGAGTTCTCCCCAAAATTCCAATCATTTATATATCCACCATCTCTAAGTGTACAGTCTAATAAACTAATTTTTCCCATGTTGTTCCCCTTTCACATTCACCTTGTGATTTCTCTTTTATCAATTTATAACGACATTATATAATCATACAATTCCCTGTTTATCGGGGGGTCTTGATCATGTAACGGTCCCTTATAACCAAAATTGGGAACTAAATAAGTATTTATCGGAACGCAAATTTCGATCAGTGCCGGTTCGGTTGAACAAAAATCAATGTTTTCAACATCTTCAATTCGTTCTACTCTATAATAGTCCAATTCGTATGCGGCAGCAATTTTACTGAAGTCTGGTGCTGTATATCCCGAATCGTTTGTTGTCTGAACATAATTGGCATTAAAATTCTTTTCCTGAAAATGCCGTATCATTCCCAAAGCATAGTTATTTATCACAATTACTTTTATTGGGAGGTTCTCTCTTCTGATAAACTGTAACTCCTGAATATTCATCTGTAACCCACCATCGCCATTAAAACAGATCACTGGCAGTTTACTTCCATAATAAATGCCAATTGCAGCAGGCAGCGAGTAGCCCATGGAACCCAGGCCTCCAGATATATACACTGATTGATTTTCTTTTACTCTGTATGACTGAGCAACCCATACCTCATGATGTCCCACATCAGCAGTAATACCAACATTTTCAGGTACACGTTCACTGACTTCAGCAATCAATTTGTGATATATTTCTTCATCGATACCTTTTAATTTGTCCCTAATTATTTCACATATATCGACCCACTCATCATAATCCGTTCCAACGAATTTTACATCAAGCGCCAAATCTGGAATCAAATTTTTTAAATCAGCTACAATCTGTTCTTCATCGTCTCGGACTTTATATGTCAGTTCACCAGCATCAACATCAATCCTGATAAGCCTTGCATTACTTGCAAATAAGGATCTGTTATTACCTACTTGCTTCAAATCCAACCGTGAGCCAAGTGTAATTACCAAATCACTTTTTCCTAAAACAAAATTGGCATATCTATGCCCATTGGCTCCAACAAAACCAAAATTCAATTTATGTTTATATGGTAATAGGTCAAATGCTGGCATGCTTGAAACAACTGGAATATTGAGTTTTTCAGCTATTTTTCTGAATATAAATTCCTGCCCACTTTGCTTTATACCAGAGCCAATCAAGAAACAAGGTCTTTTTGATTTTTGAAGAGCTTTAACAATACGCTCTGTCTCGCCACTGACGCTTTCAATATTCGTAATTAGCTTTTCTTTATCCGGAAAAAAGCCCAATTGTTCTTCTACCTGAATTTCAGATCTTTGAACGTCCGCCGGAATATCCAAAAGTACCGGACCCGGTCTACCGTTTGTCGCCATCCAATATGCCTTTTCAATATAATAACGAAGTTTCTCAGGATTTTCAACATAAACACAGTATTTTGTAACACTTTTTACTATTGAGACAATGTCTGTCTCTTGAAATCCTCGTTGCCTAATATTCAAATCACCTTTAACTGCATAAGTATCAACCTGGCCTGTAATAAAAATAGCAGGGACAGAATCAAAATATGCGTTAGCTATACCAGTTACCAGATTGGTCGCACCTGGCCCACTTGTAGCATAAGCAACACCTGGCTTTTTTGAGGACTGTGCATAGCCACAGGCAGCAAATGCAGCACCCTGTTCATGGTAATTCGTATGCGCTTTGATTGAATCACTATATTTACTTGCCGAATCCATTAGGTGGCATATAACACCGCCCGGATAACCAAACATATCCGTAATCCCTTTTGATGATAAGAAATCTATTATATAATCTGTTGCCTTCACATTTCTCACCCTTTCAAATAATCAATACTACATTGTTACAAATTCACAGCCTCAATAATCGTTTTAGCCATGTAATCAATCATTTCATCTGTCATTCCAGGATAAACACCAACCCAAAACGTTTTAGTCAAAATTTGATCAGTTATACTTAAGTCGCCAGCGATTCTGTAGCCTTCTCCTGAGTTTCTCATTTCATCAAAGCAAGGCTGTCTTGTAAGATTTCCAGCAAACAGCATTCTAGTCTGAACATCCTTAGACTCTACATACTTTACAACTGCGTTCTTATCCACGCCTTCACGACAAGTAATAAGGAACCCGAACCAGGAAGGTTTAGAGTTTGCACAAGGTTCCGGAAGAATCAACTTATCTGAAACTGGCAAAAGCGCAGCTTTTAATCTGTCAAAATTATGCCTTCTTCTTGCAACAAAAGAAGGTATTTTTTTCAACTGTGCGCAACCAATTGCAGCTTGCATGTCCGTTGCTTTCAGATTATATCCAAAGTGAGAGTACACATATTTGTGATCGTATCCTAATGGAAGCTCACCGTACTGTTTATCAAAACGATGTCCACAGAGATTATCTATTCCGGAAGGACAAACACAATCACGGCCCCAATCACGGAAAGAACGTATGATTTTATTCAATTGTGGGTTATTGGTGTAAACAGCACCACCTTCACCCATTGTCATATGATGAGGAGGATAGAAGCTGCTTGTACCAATATCACCGATGGTTCCACTCATTTTTGTTTCGCCATTAATTGTGTATTCCGTACCAAGAGCATCACAGTTATCTTCAACAAGCCACAGATTGTGCTTATCACAGAAAGCCTTAACTGCTACCAAATCAAAAGGATTGCCAAGTGTATGCGCCAGCATTACAGCTTTTGTTCTTTCAGAAACAGCAGCTTCCAGTTTGGTAACATCAATGTTATACTGCGGAATAGTTACATCAACAAATACTGGAACTGCACCGAACTGAATATAAGGTGTAACAGTTGTCGGAAATCCTGCTGCTACAGTAATGATTTCATCTCCACGTTTTACTGATCTATCACCAAGAAGTGGAGACGTCAATGTCATAAAAGCAACAAGGTTCGCAGAAGAGCCGGAGTTCACAAGACTGCAGTATTTGACCCCAAGATATTTAGCAAATTCCTTCTCAAACTGGTCAGTGTATCTTCCGGAAGTCAACCAAAACTCCAAAGAGCTGTCTACAAGATTGCACATCTCTTCACTGTCATAAACACGGGCAGCATAAGGGATTCTATCTCCCTCCTTGTATGCCTTTTTGTTATGGAATGAGTCGCAGTACTCCTTAACCATTCCCAATATTTCTTCTCTGGCCTTTGCCTCAGTCATATTTTCAAACATTATTGGTTTCCTCCGTTATCATAATTTTGAGTTCTTTCTTGTATTTCGGATTATTTAACGCCTATTTTTTTATACTTTTAAAAACTTCTCGATCTGCTCATCCATGCAAGCACGAACGTCTCCACCACTCATCCAACACTTGGACCATTCAACAACCATTTCAATCGCCATATCCAAATTCCAGTGTGCCTTCCAACCGAATGCGTTTTTCAGCTTAGAGCAATCAAGTTTCAAGAAGTTTGCTTCGTGAGGGCCGCCATCATACTCGTTAATCCATTTCAAGCCTTCCCCCCACTTCGCAACAAATACATCAACCAAATCTCCTGTTTTGAAACAGTCAACCTCATCAGGTCCTACATTGTACCAACCCGCATACTTTCCATCTTGGCACTGCATTGCTGCAATCATCAGATATGCATACAGCGGCTCGAGCACATGTTGGTAAGGACGTGTTGAGAACGGATTTCTCACGATAATATCTCTGCCATCCCTAACTGCTCTGATGCAATCCGAAATGATACGGTCACTAGCAAAATCACCGCCACCGATTACATTACCAGCTCTTGCTGTGGAAATTTTAACAGCACCGTCAGAGAAGAAAGAACTCTTATAACTGTGTGTCACAAGCTCAGAGCAGGATTTACTGTTTGAATATGGATCATATCCATCCAACGGCTCGTTTTCACGATAGCCCCATACCCATTCTCTATTTTCATAAACCTTATCGGTAGTAACATTCAGGAAGGACTTCACACAACTCGACAGTCTTATGCATTCTAATATGTTGACCGTACCCATGACATTAGTTTCATAGGTATAGGATGGTGCCTTGTAACTTTCACGAACAATTGGTTGGGCAGCAAGATGAAGTACTATTTCAGGCTGGGCTTCTTCAAACGCCTTCTTTAAAGTCTTATAGTCTCTAATATCTCCTATAATTGATAATATGTCTCCGCTTACATTAGCAATTTCAAAAAGTGATGGTGTGGTAGGAGGCTCTAATGCATAGCCAGTAACTTTCGCCCCCGCATTTACCAACATTTTGCAAAGCCAGGTCCCCTTAAAGCCGGTGTGACCTGTAACAAATACATTTTTGCCTTTATAAAAACTCAAATTAAAGTTCGATTTCAATGCTTGTCCTCCTATTGTAGTCTTGATAATGTAAGATGTTTACTTCTCCCACACTTTCCATGGTGCATTTCCCGAAGCCCACATTTCTTCAAGTTTGTCCATTTCACGTTTTGTATCCATACATTCCCAAAATCCTCCATGAACAAACGCCTTCAGTTCTCCTGACTGCGCTAAGGTCTCTAACGGCGACTTTTCAAATACTGTTGAATCGCCTTCAATAAATTCAAAGACGCTCGGATTCAAAACCATAAAACCTACATTGATACGATTCTCATCTGAATGTACTTTTTCTTTAAATGTCTTTACAGTATCGCTTTCATTAATATCAAGAACACCAAAGCGCTGCTGCATATTTACTGAGGTTAATGTTGCAATTTTCCCATGGTTCTGGTGATATTCCAGTAGTGCAGGTATATCCACATTAGATACACCATCCCCATATGTCATAAAGAATGGTTCATTTCCGACATACGGCTGAATTCTTTTGATTCGACCACCGGTCATAGTATTCAAACCGGTATCAATGATTGTTACCTTCCAAGGTTCTGAAAATTGGTTATGAACAATCATTTTATTACCTTCTGTAAAATTAAATGTAATATCACTTGTATGTAGGAAATAGTCAGCGAACCACTCTTTAATGACATGCTGTTTATAACCTGCGCAGATAATAAACTCATTAAAGCCATAATGAGAATAAAGCTTCATAATATGCCATAGTATTGGCATACCTCCAATCTCAATCATCGGCTTCGGTTTGAGATGTGACTCTTCTGAAATACGGGTTCCAAACCCTCCTGCTAAAAGTACTACTTTCATGTTATGCCCTCCTCTATATTTTTCTTCATAATGTAATTCATTTGTATTGTATAAACAATATTCCCAATGATCATACATATAATTGTAGCTAAACTAACACCTGTTGTAGATAAACCACAATACTTAGCTAAATAAATTGACAGGGGTATATTAATTAGCGCCATCAACGATGCAGTAACTAATTGTACATTTACATTTCCTATACCATTCAATGCAGAGGAATATATAGAACTGTAGATCAGCATAACATAATATACACCCATAGATACAATTAGACCAGCATCATAATCCAGTTTCCGTCCGAGCCATAGTAATGATATTTTGTCAAAATATAGTACTGCTATGAAAATAGAAATTGAAATCGGAATTAATACTAATCGCATCCGACTAATATTAATTTTAATCCATTGATAGTTATTTTTGGATTTTGCAACTGTATACCTTGCCCATAAAGGCGCAAGTAATGCTGAAAACATAAGGTTGAAAACACCAAATGCTTTAAATGCTGTGTTATATGGAGTTACCTTTTCCGGACCATAAAGTGATGTAATGATCAGACTATCTGTAGTAAATAATATCAATGCCGCTATTTGTATAAAAAAGAATTTGAATCCAAGACTAGAGATAGCGTAAAGTTTATCCCTATTAAACAACTTAGGATTCGGACGAAAATAGGGTCTCTTTTTCCATAATAAAACAGAAAACAGAATATTAATTACAAAACTTGATAATCCAAAAAGCATTGCCATTAATATCAGCTTATCTGTATTAAAAGCGGTTATAATTAGTACACCTACCAAATTAAATAATTGAGTTAAAATACTAGTTAATGCAACTTTTTCAGACTGTTGAATTGCATAATATCCCACTTTTTGCATAGCCAATATAAAATTAATACAAATAAAGGTAAAACTTAAAAACAATACAGGCTTAACCTCTATATTTGTATTAAATACAGCACTCCAATTAATAAACAAACCAACTGAAACCACTACCAAATATGCTATTAATATAATACTAGTAAGTACTGTATATGCAGTAGAAATAGAAACCTTGGCACTTTGGTATTCCTCGTTTTCAACTTCAATGGTGATAATATTTCTAAGTCCATTACCTATTCCTACATCAAAGAATGTAATCCAAGTAATTATTGATAGTACAGTTGCCCAAACTCCATATTTTTCATCACCAAGATAATTAAGTAACAACGGGGTATATAATAGACTAATTACCATCCCAATAGGTTTATATAAAGCATTTAATGACATGCTCTTAATTAGTTGATTTTCATTTAATCTCACTTAAGTACCGCCTTTTTTGTAAGCAAGCTTTTTGTTCCGCGTAAAAAGTTATACAAATTTTTAATGATTACAAAACCTATTTTACTTTTTACTATGTTAGAAATCGCTTTAATAATTATTTTACTACTAAATGGCAGAAAATATTTATATAACCCGTGATAAATTTGATCAAGGAATATTTTATTATAATTATTACTAGACTGATTAAAATATACTTTATATACTAATGATATGTTAAAAGAAACGATTGTAAGCATATGCTTCCAATAATATTTGTTAAAACTAAACTCAATATCAGTAAATGTTCTAGATGCAAGAACAACTTCACAAATATTCCAACTTATCTCTTCTTTATCGTTGTAATTCACAATCTTTTCGTTAATAGTACAATATGGTATTTTGTTCTCTAACATCTTTAGAATAAGTACTACTGTAGAAATCCTCGTATAATTATATTTGTACATATAACTTATACAATCTTGCAAGATTTCCGTATTGAATACTTTGTTGGATAAGAATATTAAATCGCCATGCCATTTTGATTTAGATGGGTAATAAAAGTCAATTAACTCTTCGGCAGACCGAAACTCTTTTTTATTAATAAACAACTCAGAAAAATTTACGATACTAAAATTAAATGCACCTATATTAGGCATGGATTCTATCTGTGTATTAATAATGGTTATAGCATTTGGTAAAACAAAATCATCATCCGCCAAAAACCACGCCCACTTCGTTGTACAAAACGTAAATAAATTAACAATATTGGCATCTGCTCCTACATTCTGCTTTCTCTTATAAATACTAATACGTTCATTAAAAGCTTTTGTTCTTCCAATAAGAACTTCATCAATATTATAATTTGATGCGTTATCTGAGATTACAACATAAAACCGACCGTCAGTCTGGTTTTCCAACGCGTTTAATGTTCTTATCAATCTTTCTTTCCTATTATAGGTTGGTATTAATACCGTAATTTGATGCATTATAATTTTCACCACTTCTGTTCAAGATTTCAATTTTATGTGGCAATAATCATTGCCACATAAAATACATAGGTTAGCCTCAAACCATATTGGCCTTTTCATCTCAGCGTACTTTAGTTTCAATGAAATCCGCTATACCAATATTCAGGTGCGGTAATTGTCAAGATAGTTGTCGCATTTGACCAGATAAACTATTACGCTGTTGTCTCGGATTCTGTTATATCTTCAACCTGAGATTTCTCAGGATTAAGCCATACTTCATTGATTAGGGTCCAGTTCCTCGTTTGACGTGTCCAGCGTTCCGGATGACGAGCTTTAGCCGCCTCATAGAGTTGGTGGCGCTTCTCAAGTATCTCTTCACCCTGACCACTGTGGCGCTGGTGTGGTGTAAGGAATTTGATACCGCTATGGTGATGGTTGAAGTTGTACCAATGGACAAACTCTTT
>DASRMG010000083.1:0-36236 GCA_035648035.1 Desulfosporosinus sp.
ATTAGCAGCAAAGGCTTTAACGCCGTGGTATGTATCACTCAAGGTGCCATCCCAAAAACACAAAATTAATTTACGATTATGATTTTCCTGAGAAAGCTTTTTAGCAAGTTCCAGTCCGAACTTAATTCGCTGTTGGCCGATTTCCTGATCCTCTGGCAGATAATTATACCCAATTCCAATGACGATGGCTTCCTTTCCCTCTTTGCTATCCGTTCCTGGGAGTACGCCAATTATATTTTTTCCTTTATTTCCAAGCTTCTCGCACTGCAAGGTTAATGTGAAGGTCTTGCCTGTGACCAAGTCTGCGCTTGCGGGGGTGAGCCATACCTTCACGCCCGAATAAGCCTCAGAACCAAAGGATTCTGGTAAGCTTTGTCCTGGCGCTAACATGATGAGAACGCCTTTGGCTTTGGACTCTACGAGAATCTTCTTCGTCAAGTTTGATATAGCGCTCGAACTATAAATGCTACTATCTACGAGGACAAATTGATCAGTTAACGTCTCCATAGAAACCGAAAACAGGTCGCTTTGTCTGGCATCATAGACTCGGCCAATTAGGGTGAGGTTACCAAAGCTCCCTATGGAATAGTCCATGCCCGGCATCAGTGTTTTAGCTTGTCCAGCCTTATCAAGGCAAGTAATACTACTTGTCATCTCACGGTAAATAGTCTCGGTCTGATAATCCCTAACAAGGTTTTTACCTTCAATCGGTTCAAAACCAACTGCTTTCAGTGACTGGGAAATATATTCTGCTGCTTCAGCCGCCTCCGGCGTACCAATCAAGACGCCCTTTGCAAAGTCGGGCATGTCAACACCTGCGGACTGATAGTCAAAGCGTGGTAAGTTAGCTTGAGGGTTGTTAATCCATATTCCTCCCACTAAGAGTACCAATCCTAAAATCACAAGGGCTACTTTCCCTCTGGTTTTCAACCCTTTAAGGAAGGGGATTATGGACTTATGCAAAGTGAACAGGCTGCGAAAATAAACGTTAAAACGAGAATCCCTCTTCTGAAGAATGTCTCTTAAACCTTCACCAAACAAATTAAATCCTAGAATACTAATGAAGAACACTAACGCAGGAAATAGTACCATCCAAGGCGCAGATGTAATGTATTTCCGAGATGTCGCTAACATACTTGACCATTCAGGTTCGAGACTGATGTTTAGAAAAGTTATGACGCCGCCTTCCGTACTTGCAACATATCTTAGATTGCCGACAAAGACCCCGAACACGCCAAGCTGCATAATCATATTAAGGGCTCCTGAAATTTCCATGAAGAATATGACCACTAGTTCGGGCACTAGGTGGGGAAGCACGTTTTCCAGAGCTATCCTAAGTTTGCCCTTACCGATGGCCAGCTCAGCTTTGATAAAGGGCTTACTTAATAAGTCTTGTACCCGCTCCATTACAATAGTCGCCAATTTGGCCCATCCCACAAAAGTTAAGACCAACACAAACGCCAAAATAGATTGTGTCTTGTCTAAGGCAAGGAAGAAGTCCATTTTAAGGATGATAATGCTAAATATTAATGCCGGTATGGCGCTAAATATTATACTAAATTGACTGAGTATTGTCTTTGCCACATAACTGCCGGAACCTGCTAATAAGCCCAGCGGTATCGCTACCAAGTACCGACCTATGACCACCAAAACACTCATGAGCATCGTTAGTCTCGTGCCGTAAATAATAAGACTTAAGACATCTCTACCCTGATCATCTGTTCCCAGCGGAGAACCCGGTCCTGGAGCAAACGGAGGAGCAGTCATGATGAATTTTCCGTTTTCAACCCAGGATTTAACCCCTTGGGTCCCGTATGGATTAAGATGTGACAAACGGTCCGGGAAGACGATTAAGATTAGAATAACAAAAAGGATTAGCCCACCCAAAATTAAGGGTGCATTTTTCTTCAAATTCTACGCCTCCCTCGCAAGGGGTTTATGAACCTTGCTGCTAGTTTGAAAACTAGACTGAACATCACGTAGATAAGCCCCAAAGCCAGTGCAAACCCAATGAAACCAATGGTATCATTTTGCTGATAGAACTTGATTAGGCTATACACAAGGCCCGGATAATGCGTCATATATTCAACGATAATTAAGTTAGATATTACCAGCGTTAAAACAGGACCAAGGATATCAATGACCTTAATAAGTACCGGTACCATTAAATGATTCTTTATTAATTGCAAATTCCCCAGCCCTTTAGCCTTTGCAGCCTTGATATAATCCTTTCGGATTTCCTCCTGTATCGCGGTGGAAGTAATTCTGGAAATATAGACCGTGGGAATAATACTCAAGCACAGCAAGGCCACAAGGTAGCGTTTTACTTCCTCAAATTGATTTAAAAAAAGCAAAAGATTATGTTGATTGAGATAAACCATCCCTAATTGTACACAGATGACGATGAACACGTCAGGAAGGGACAGTGTAAACAGCGTACCTAGGGTTCTAAATCGCCCCTTATGACGTTCTCTAAATCCATCCCCCACGCCCTTAATTGTGCCTAAAATAAAAGCCACGGTAAGGGTGCCCCCCAAAAGCCCCAAACTACGGAGTAAAGCAAGCGGTAAAACGTCCATGACTTGGGTGTGATACTTTGTGATCCCTAGGCCCCCCAAAAACAACGATCTCATATAGAAAACGCTCTTTTTCGCCACCAAGTAGAGGGAAAAGTTAGCGTGCGTGGTCCCATTTGCATAAACCAAATTAAAATCTGTGGGAATATTGGAGATAAACACGAGTGCGTAAGTGGTTAACAAGACCGGAGTTATAATAAAGAACAGCTTCCTTAGCAGCGTTTGAAACACGGAATAATAGATGTTTTCCAAACTCGTGCGACCGATGATCAGATTAGGAGACATTCTATGAAGCAGGGTTACCCCATAAATCCAGACCAGCCCCATAAGGTACAGAACAATGATTGTCACCTCTGACAGCCGCAGGTATCTAGGAAATGTGTCGTAATAAATTTCCGCCTTAATATAGCTTAAGAGGCCCGCTCCGCTACTTTGAAGATTTTGTAGACTAATGTTATCAATCTGATCGTCAAACGTGTGCACGGCGTAGTAACTGCATTTATTATTAATGGAGAGACTCTCTTTTACGAGGACAGCTGGAATTCCTTTGTCTACAAAAGGCGTCTGCTCATCGCTTACTCCGCTTTGAATCTCTTTCACAGTCAGTCCGGAGACTGTTAAGTATTGGCCTAGTTTAGACGAATAGATCCGTCCCAACGGGTCTGAGGAATCTATGACCAAGTCAGCATTGTTGCTGTCACCGAGCATATCCAGCACTAAAACCTGTGTTTTAGCCAGCGGATACAGTGGGTGGTCAGCGTAATAGCGGGACCCACTCTGGCCATACTCCTGTCCATTCCAAGCCACAAATAGGATAGTCTGCTCAGGCACAATGGTTTGCTGTTTCATTACCCGGGCCAGCTCCAGCATCATGCCAATACCGGAGGCTCCGTCTAGCGCCCCTGGAAAATAACCGCTTTCAAAAGCACTCCCCACGTGATCTAGGTGCGCTGAAATAATGACATAACCAGCATCTTCATCGCGACCCGTGATCTTCCCTAAGACATTGGGTGTACTTACAAGTTCGTACGGGGACTCCTGGCTAATTTCCAACAGCATATTTTGTCGAGCATAGCCTGCCAAAATCTCAAAACTAGACCAAGTTAGAGTTTGAATGGGGACCTGTTTTCCTTTTTTGGATTTGATAGACACTGCGGTCCTCTTTAAATTACCAGTCGGGTTGGTGGTGACCATCAGAATACCCTTCACACCACAATCCACTGCATACTCCATATCCTTGTCCATCAACCCGGCTTTCACAATCACTTTGTCTTTAAGTTCCCCGGGAAGATAGGCGTTAATATCTTTTACTAGGAACATTAACTGACCTTGAAATTGACCGCTGTTGCCATAGTTATCCATAGATTCAAGGTAATCTTTACCGAATTCAAATTCCTTGAGGAAATTGCCTTTGTGATCCTTAACCCTTAAGTACGGATGAGATTTATAAATTGGCACCATGGTCATCAAACCTTGGTAATAAGTATCGCTCTCCCCCGCTGGCGCTAAGCCAACTTGCGCAAATTGCTGTTCGATATAAGTAAGCGCCAGTTTATTTCCTTCACTGCCTGCAAGCCTTCCGGCATAACGGGGAGAAGATAATTCTTTGATATGGTTATATACATTTGACTTATTAAACAGAGTTGAGTCAAAATTATTTACGTAGGAATTCCCCAATACTACGAGCATAAGACTCATTAGTAGAATTGGCCCTGCTAGATAGAATATAGTCTTTTTCACTGTCGCAACGTTCAATCTATCTCTTACCTCTAATGCTTTATTTTCTACATATTGTTACTAACAATGATTCTCCGTTACTTGCCAAATTCCTCCATAAAATTATGTGACAATAAAAAAAGACGCTTTATTCAAACGTCTTTTTAATTCCAATTAACAAGGCTAAGACCCTTAGTCCATCCTTTTGCTAATTCTGATAGGACACCAATTGTTTCTTTGATTTCAAATTTGATGTCTGCCATTTATATTTCCACAGTAGCAGATTACTCGTGAATCATCGTGCCTAAGACTAAAATAAGAAAAACTTCTCATCCCCATAGGAACGAGAAGTTTTTTTGAGCACCACAACGCGCTCTCTTACCAACCACGATCCTGCATTCTATCAGTTAATGCAATATTACTAATTTCTATGCCAGGCATTGCATCTCCTAAGCCAGTAGATATTTCTGCTAGTATTTTAGGATCATTATAGTGCGTAGTTGCTGCAACTATTGCTTTTGCTCTCGCCACCGGATCCTTAGATTTAAATATGCCAGAACCAACAAAGATACCGTCACACCCTAATTGCATCATTAAAGCCGCATCCGCTGGTGTAGCTATACCTCCTGCAGCAAAGTTCACTACGGGTAATCTTCCATATTCCGCAATATAAAGAACCAAATCATAGGGAGCTCCCATTTTTTTGGCGGCTGTCATGAGCTCTTCTTTCGGCATTAATGTTAAAACGCGAATTTCACTCATAACAGTACGCATATGCCGAACTGCCTCAACAACGTTACCCGTTCCAGGCTCTCCTTTAGTACGAATCATCGCAGCTCCTTCACCGATTCGGCGCAATGCTTCCCCAAGATTACGGCAACCACAAACAAAGGGCACCTTAAAGTCGTGTTTATTAATATGATAATAATCGTCTGCAGGGGTTAATACTTCGGACTCATCAATATAATCAGCACCTAAAGCTTCTAAGATTCGAGCTTCAACAAAATGCCCGATACGTGCTTTGGCCATGACCGGAATAGAAACGACGGCCATAATACTCTGGATAATCGTAGGGTCTGCCATCCGCGCGACCCCACCCTCTGCTCTAATATCTGAAGGAACACGCTCTAAGGCCATGACGGCACAAGCTCCAGCTTCTTCTGCTATGATTGCTTGTTCAGGAGTCGTCACATCCATAATGACGCCACCCTTTAACATTTGTGCGAGACCTGTCTTAACCGTCCATGCATCATTTTTCGACATAATACCAAACCTCTATCTAAAATTTATTTTAGCATATTAACTAATCATTGAATATATCTCTGTTAGAAAAGCAAACCACCAAACTTTGTCTGTTTAGTGGTTTGCTTTTGTTCACCCAGATCCTAGAGTTTTGCTTCCCACTTTTTAAAAATTTCATATTATATGGGTAAGAAAAGTTAGTCTATTTAGTAACTAACTTTTCTTCATTGTCTTTGACTGGAACTTCAAATTTACGATTCCATCCGGTCATTACGGAGAATATTAAAACTGCCAATAAGGTCCAGTTATATGGATTCAGAAAGGCTGTCCAAATAGATGGCAATGGAAGATTAAAAGTTTGTGCTGCTGCAGCCATGGCGCCATACCAGACGATGACTGCAATATGCCAAGGCAGAATAAAGAAAACCGAACATACTGAGCAGTCCATTAAATTAGCCCTTCTTGCAGGAGCAAGGTTAAACTTTTTGCCTAGAGGTTTTACAAAGCTTGGTCCTACAAGCAATTCAGCCGGTGCATTAGCAGCAATTGGAATAGAAGCCAAAATAGTTACTCCTATTATCGACAATTCCGCCTGTCTCACCGTTTTTGCGATTGTTTTCTCAGCATATTTCAAGATCCGGTTCATAACTCCACTTTCTATTAATACCTGAGTTACTGCGAGCACAAGAAGCGCAAAGATTATTGCTCCTGTTACACCGGAAATCCCCTGTTCAATTAGGCCTGTTGATTCTCCTCGTTTAGTAGGAATATGGAACAGGGTAGAAATTTGAACTTTACCAATCAATATGCCAAAGAAAGCCGCACTAACGTTACCCCAAACCAAAGATTCTATGATATGTCTTCCGTTCAAAGCGAGAACAACAACAATTCCCAAACTAAGCAACATCATAAGACCAAGTGGGTCAATTGTTGCAGCTATATCAGGTAAGTTAGCCACAGTACCACCGCCACCGAATATCAAAAGGATTATTCCCGCTATGACAGCAGCTGTCATAGCTAGCGGAAAGCGACTACGAACAACATCCTTCATGGTAGCCTCTTGAGTATAAGCCGATACGATGGTTGTATCTGATATAGGTGCTAAATTATCTCCAAAGGCAGCACCTGCTAAAATTGCAACACCCAACATAGTTGGATTAGACCCCAAGAATACTCCCGCGGGATACATTACCGGGACAAGCGATAGAACTGTACCTGTACTGGAACCGGTTCCGAGCGCAAATAGGCAAGCTGCTATAAACGCGACTAAAGTAAACACTGATCCTGTAGCTCCGGCTTTCGTCCCAAACCATAGCAATCCTTCTACTAGCCCACCAGCTACCATTAATTTACCAAAAACTCCGGCAAATAACCATGCCGTTATAATGACGATACCATTTTTATCGCCTAATCCTCGGAGTACTGATTGACAATAATGGGACTTATTCTTCGCTAACATAAGCCCTGCCACAATGGCCAGCCAACCACCGGCCCAGAAAGCTTGAGTTCCACCGCGTTCAGCAACTGAAAGCCATATTAAGATGCTAACCAAAACAATCAATGGAATTAAACCGCCTAAAATTCCACCATACATATCAAGCTTTTTGCTTGAATCAAACTCGAAATTGTTCTCTTTATCTGGTGTCGACATACTTTCGCCTCCTTGTTATTTGTGGAAGTATATGCATTATTGATAGAGACTACTTAATTCTAATTTGGCAGTGTTAAGGGTTATCTTTGTACTGCAATGTATCCATAAATATTTAGCGTAGTTTAATGCTGACTTAGGGATTAGTCTAATCAAACTCCAGGAGTTTGATTAGACTAACACGAATTTCACCTAGTACTATTCTGCTAAAATAGTTGGTTGATAGGCATACAGAGCTGGGGAGCCACCAGTATGGATAAACAGTACATTATCGTCCTTTTTAAAATGTCCTTTTCTGATCAACCCCATAAGTCCAGACATAGCTTTACCAGTATATACCGGATCTAGTAATATCCCTTCTGTTCTTGCTAGAAGCTGTACCGCTTCAACCATTGCGTCTGTGGGTACAGAGTAACCAGCCCCCACATAGTCATCGATTACGTTAACTGCTTCCCGAGGAATTTTACCATTGACCCCCACATGATCCGCAGTTTTCTGCGCAAGCTCAAAGATCATTTTCTCTTGCTTTTCTTTCGCAGCCCTAACACTCACCCCAATTATAGGAATGTTACTGTTATTGCCATAAAATCCTACTAGTAATCCGCCATGGGTTCCACCACTACCACTTGTAGTTACAACATAATCAAGATTTAGTCCCATGTCGAAGGTTTGTTCCAATATTTCTTGAGCACAAGCAACATATCCAGTGGCGCCTATTACATTTGAGCCGCCTCCAGGAATGATATATCCTTTTCTTCCCTCAGCCGCTAACTCATCCTTAACTTCCTGCATCAAGTCTACAAAATTTGAACCCAAAGGGACTACTTTAACGGATTCTACTCCTAGTAATCTGAAAAGAAAGTTATTCCCACTCGCTTCTGGATTATAACTGTCCTTGACTCTCTCTTCTAATATAAGCCTACACTTTAACCCTTCCTTCACGGCCGCCGCCAACGTCAGTCGGCAATGATTGGACTGAACCGCGCCACAGGTAATTAACGTATCGGCTCCTTGAGCTATAGCGTCTGCTACCAGGAACTCCAACTTTCTGGTTTTATTACCACCTGAGGTAAGACCCAAGAGGTCATCCCTTTTGATATAGATATTAGGTCCACCGAGTGCTTTACTAAAATTAGGTAAGAACTCTAATGGGGTTTTCCCCTGGGTGTATCGTCTCCGTGGAAATTTAGCTAAATTCATAATAATCCCCTCTGTTTCCTAATATTTTGCTTCAGATTAATTTTCAAACTTCCCTAATAATTTTGCTCATTAAATCCAATAATTATCCCAGATCAACAATAGCCTCGATTTCCACCTGCGCGTCTTTCGGTAGTCGTGAAACTTCCACTGCGGAGCGAGCAGGAAAATCTGAAAAAAACTGTCCATATACCTCATTCATTTGGATGAATTCGTTCATGTCTTTAAGAAACACATTAGTTTTGACAACATTATTTAATCCAGAACCAGCTGACTCAATTATTGCTTGTAGATTTTTTAGACTCTGATAGGTTTGAGCCTTAATCCCACCTTCAACAATTTCACCACTAGCTGGATCAATTGGTAATTGTCCTGATACGAATAAGAAAGACCCCGCTTGTATTCCTTGTGAATACGGTCCAATTGCACTGGGTGCGTCATTAGTACTAATGACCTTTTTCATCTTTGACACCTCCTCTCCGATGAAACCTCATGGTCCTTGTTTTTAGGTGTTCTCATACCAGCAATTATAATATTTTCTCAACCCACCATGAGTCGATGAGTGGATGTGCAGATTAAGATGAATTTACACTAGTTTTCTTCTATCTCTACTGCACTCTATCTGAATTTTAGCACTATATGAAGTTTAGCGGATCTGACCAATTAACTATATCGGTATAGCTAATTCGTTATACCACCAGTAATACTTTTAATGAGTCTGTTACAAAAAGCTAGAATACATCGAACATGAGTTTCGTAGGGAAATAGATACACCTCTATCCATGTGTGGTAAAATAAAGGTGACGAAACCCATTATCACACCGGAAGAGGTGTAACGCTTGTCTATTCAACTCAACATGTTCTCAACTTTCTACTATAGCACGTTAGATTTTGATCCGGAACTCATTGATTATGCGTTCATTAACGATGAGCAAATTCGAACGCTATTCCCACGACCCACCCTTATTGAACAAATATGATGTGAGTCAGTAATTGATCAACCGGTGGAAATACGAGAGAGACCCTCTTTAATAAAATAGGATAGCTTACTCTTGATGTAGATTGGCTTAAAAAACCAGGAGCGTGGGCATTATATCCGTGAACAGATTAATCACCCAACTGAGAGATGAGAAAATTCCATGGGAAGTAATGGTATCCAGGATATCTTCATAGGCTGCTTAATTGAAGGGATTATGATCGTTATCGTAATAAAGTAATTTCATTTTTATGCGACAACTATCTTATCCTCTACCGCATCCGGGACTCGCTATTGTGACGTTCCTTGCGTGTTACCAAATGGGATTTCCACACGTCAAATTACACCACCTATACTCGGTGGCGACCGAAACTTGAGGTGTACGTTAGGAGGTACGGTCCGTGAAATTAGAACATCTTGATTATGTAATACAAGTTTTCCAAACGGGCTCAATTAGTAAGGCCGCTAGTAACCTTTATTTATCGCAACCCTACCTTAGTTCCGTTCTAAAAAACCTTGAGAAGGAATTAAAAATAACCCTGTTTATAAGAAATGAAAAAGGAACTATACTCACGGCGGCTGGGCGGGAGTTTATGTCATATGCCACACAAATAAACGAGTTGATCGAGAAAATTAATAACTTAATCACGTTATATCCTGCTGATGACCTCGATAGCCTAATTTCAATTGCAAGCATATACTCATTCACTATGATGGATATATTTAATAGCTTTATAGAAATAAACCCCAATACGATCTCGAGAATTAACTATTTGGAAATTCCTAATGACACTATAATTGACGCCGTTTACACTAAACACGCAACGATTGGATTTATATTTTATGCCGATTGTCTTGAAGAAAAGATGTTAAAAAATCTTGAGTCAAAGGATATGAGTTTTTACTGTCTTGTTGAAGAGCCCGTCTACGTTGTTGTCAGTAAAGCGCACGAACTGTATAATAGCGAATTTGTTAATATTAAGCAATTAGTTCCTTATCCAATAATTATTAATAAAACTGAATTTGACTTTCACAAAAAACAATTCCCAGAATGGTTTGCCGCAAATAAAAAAATGCCCGCTTTCCTTGACAACTACCGTAGTATAATGTATTACATAACTATTTCACCAAACTGTTTTACAGTAGGACAAAAATCACTAAATCTAACCAATCCCTTTGTTATGTCTGGACAGCTTAAATATATCCCGGTGGCGGACTCCCCTTATATTATGAAAACGGGATATGTTATTCGCAACGATACCATACAAACTGGACTACTCAGCGAATACCTCAAACATGTTACCAATTATTTCGTTAAATCAAAATTTACAAAATAATTGTATCTACCCGATGTCAAATATTACGCACGTAAATATAGAGTAGAAACGATTCCTCGCCCCTCTCGCAGAACCTTGCTTTCGATCCATCGCACACATAGTCTATTTTCTCAAACCAATTCAAGTCAAGAGATGCATAAACCATCGGACACGATTAGTTCCGCCATCTCGTCATGGACAAGCTGAATAGCTTGTCCTTTTTCCATCCTTTGCGCATTAGGATAGACCGGATTCGTCTTGGATTTCTCCAGTTCCTCTTCTGTGTCATTCTGACTCTGCGGCGTATCCATGCATCTTTGTTATCAAATATCGTTTTAACATGACCTTGCCCATAGTAATTTGCCCAACCCCGAATATAGGGATTTGTTTAATCATTTCCTACTAAGATAACGATAATAACCCAATATAATACAAAAAGGCCAGACCGTCAAAATGACAACCTGACCTCAAATCCCGAAATGTGGGTTCCCGCCGTTTTTTAAGTCTGTGATCATGCACCAAACTTTATGATTATCAGTCTCAGACTATATGAGAACCCACAACCCACCACCGGAGGATTCTTCTACCCCCTACTCCACCGTCACACTTTTGGCTAAATTCCTCGGCTTATCCACGTCGCACCCTCTAGCAACTGATACATGATACGACAGCAGTTGTAATGGAATAACCGCCAGAAGTGGAGCAAGTTCGTCGATGGTCTCAGGAATGTAGATGACATGATCGACAGACTTCGCCAAGCTGGTGTTCCCCTTATAGGTTAGCCCGATGACTCGAGCATCACGTGCTTTGACTTCTTTAATGTTGGAGACGGTTTTATCGAACACATCCCGTTGAGTTGCCAGGGCAATAATGGGGGTTTGCTCTGTGACAAGCGCTAAGGTACCGTGTTTCAATTCCCCGGCTGCATAGGCTTCGGCATGAATATAGGAAATCTCCTTGAGCTTCAGGGCGCCTTCCATAGCCACTGCCCAATCTAATGAGCGGCCGATGAAGAAGGCGTCCTCCACGTTGACAAACGACTGAGCCAACTCTTTGATCAAGTCTTCTTGAGCCAGAACCTCTTCTGCCTGATGAGGAATCTTCTTCAAAGCGGATATAATCTCTGCATTTTTTTCCTGTGGCAAAGTTCCTTTGATTTGAGCGAGATAGAGTCCGAGTAACACCATACCTTCCAGTTGTGTTATATAAGCTTTTGTGGAAGCCACGGCAATTTCTGGGCCGGCCCAGGTAAAGATCACATCATGAGCTTCTCGGGATACGGTGCTCCCCACGACATTCGTTACTGCAAACACATGAGCACCGCGGTTTTTGGCTTCACGCAACGCCGCTAGGGTATCCGCTGTCTCTCCGGACTGACTGATCACCACAACAAGGGTATGTTCGTCAATCAACGGGGATCGATAGCGAAACTCGGAGGCAATATCCACTTCAACTGGGAGATGTGCCCAACGCTCAATGAGAGTTTTGCCAACTAGCCCGGCATGCCAGGCCGTACCGCACGCTACGATATAAACTTTATTAATCTGAGCGAGTTGTTCAGGGGTTAAAGCCACTTCTTCAAGAACAACTCTGTCGTCTTTCAAACGACTCATCATCGTATCTCCTAAGGCTTTAGGTTGCTCATGAATTTCCTTGAGCATGAAATGCTCGTACCCGCCCTTTTCGGCGGCCACTGCATCCCACTTCACGTCATAGACTTCTTTCGTACGAGGATTTCCTTGGAAGTCTGTGATCTTTACGCCGTCTTCAGTCACAACCACCATTTCACCATCATCTAAGATGTAGACTTTTCGTGTATAGGATAAAATCGCCGTGATATCACTGGCCACGAAGAACTCACCATCTCCAAGACCCACTACCATTGGACTGTCCTTACGAGCAGCCACCAGCTTATCGGGATCTTTGAGGCTTAAGACAACCATTGCATATGATCCACGTATCGTCTCGATGACTTTACGGACAGCCTCTTCTAGATTTCCTTCATAAAAGTCCTCAACTAAGTGAGCAAGAACTTCTGTGTCAGTCTCAGAAACAAACTGATGCCCTTTTTCGATGAGACTTTCTTTTATTTCCAGGTAGTTCTCAATGATTCCATTATGCACCACGGCAAATTCTTGCTTGCAATCGGTATGGGGGTGAGCGTTAACGAATGATGGACGACCATGTGTCGCCCATCGAGTATGTCCGATTCCTAGGCAAGACAGGGAATATTTTTCACCAAGTTCCTCTTCCAGAGCCACTAATTTTCCGACACTTTTGGAAACCACGAGTTTTTCTTGATCTATGACAGCGACGCCTGCCGAATCATACCCACGATACTCAAGTTTCTTTAAGCCATCTACTAAAATGGGAATAGCTACCCGTTTCCCAATATATCCGACGATACCACACATATGCGTTTTCTCCTCTCAACTTAAGCCTGTTTCCGAGTCTATCTAAGTGAACGTGATGACAAACTTATAACCTAAAAAAGACGTCCCCAAATGGACGAACACATAATTCTTGTCAACTGACCGTTTGTGCCGAAGATTACTCCTCGGTTTTAAGTAAGCTTTACGGTGACAAGCCACCGAGAGGGATCCGCCGAATGATTCGATAACCCTCTTCCTCGTCGACCTTAAACGTTATGAACGTTAGTTAAGGCCCTGGCGCTTAAACTCTATGACTTATGACTCTTTCTGAAACACCGTTTTTTACCATTTCACCTCCTTTCAATCCGGCCTTTGTTTCTAAGCGTAATCTGCCATCATTTTCTGAACGCAGGCTTCACAGTTGACGATCTCTTGTGAGTTAGGCAGTTTACTTCTTACTGGGCAAGTTGGGTTGTACTGCTCGCATGCTCCCCCGGTTACCTTACCTTTTGCAGAATGCATCATCGTGATGCCTCGATACATGACATCGCATTTTGCGATACTATCGGTATCCAGTGACCATGAATCGAAATCAGAGAGTGCTTCCTCTAAGGAATTATATTGAGACCACTCTGCATTTTTCCTAGGAATTGGGCTTACAACCATCCAGATCTTATTAGGATTTTCTTTCACTTAGTTGACCTCCATACAATTTAGGATTTATTCCAATGATATAGTCTTATTCGTCGCACTCCATAATGATGTCGATAACTCCCTGAGCAAGTGCCTTTAATTGATGTTGATCAGGGCCTTCCACCATGACTCGGATCAGCGGTTCTGTTCCGGAGCATCGCACTAATACTCTACCTTGATCGCCGAGGGCAAGCTCTGCTTGTTTTACTTTCTCAAGCACTCTCTTATCCTCCATTAAGCGTCCCTTATGTTCCACAGTAGCATTAAGTAGCACCTGCGGTAAACGCTGCATTTGAGAAGCAAGCTGGGAGAGTGGAATGTTTCGTTCCTTAAGAACCGATAACAGGTGGAAGGCTGTCAATAAGCCATCACCGGTTGTGTTTTGGTCGAGGAAAATAATATGTCCGGACTGTTCCCCACCAAGTTTAGCGCCGGTTCTGAGCAATTCTTCCATGACATAACGGTCCCCAACTTTCGTCTGAAAGATCGTGATGCCTGCTTCTTTAAGGGCGAGATGTAAACCAAGGTTACTCATGACGGTTATCACCACAGCATTTTGGGCTAACGTTCCTTTGGCTTTTTGGGCTAAAGCACAAATAAGCATGATGAAATCCCCGTCTAAGACGTTTCCTTGCTCATCAACTACAATGAGACGGTCGGCATCTCCGTCCATGGCCAGCCCCAGATCTGCACCGTGTTCGAGAACTGCTTTTTGTAGTTGTTCCGGATGTGTCGAGCCACAACTGGCGTTAATATTTACGCCATCTGGAGTATTACAGATGGAAATGACCTCTACTCCAACTTCCTGTAAGACTATAGGGCCGACAAACGATGCTGCTCCATTGGCACAATCTAAGACGACCTTAATTCCATCCAGACGTCCCACTGTCTCTTTTAAGAAGTCGTTATAACGACGCCCGGCGTCGGTGACTTCAATGACTCGTCCGATTTCTCCTCCAATTGGGACCTGCCAAGGCTTCTCCTCATTGAGGACAATACTTTCAATTTCATCTTCGATGGCATCGGGCAGCTTATACCCGGTGGAGTTAAAAAACTTTATGCCGTTATCTTGTACGGGATTATGGGACGCTGAAATCACAACCCCGGCACTTACATCAAGGGTTCGCGTTAATAGGGCAATTCCTGGGGTCGGCAAGACTCCAACCTTCACAACATCCGCTCCAACAGAGCAGATTCCGCAGATTAGTGCTGCCTCAAGCATATCCCCCGAAATTCGGGTATCTTTGCCAATTACAATTCGGGGGTGTGGATGCTCCTTGCTCAATACATAAGCACCCGCCTGCCCAATTCTAAAAGCAAGACTCGGTGTCAGCTGGCTATTAGCCACGCCGCGCACGCCATCGGTTCCAAAGAGTCGACCCAAATCTGTTCCCTCCTTACCTTCACTGGTTCAATGAACTTAATCTTGTATTTAAAGGCTGTATATTTTCACATGTTAACATTAATATTCTACTCTACCTTAGCATATTGTGCCATGAGAGATTCTGCCATTCTTAAACCGTCCACTGCTGCACTCGTGATTCCTCCGGCATAGCCGGCTCCTTCACCCGTTGGATACAGCCCGCATAGACTGATAGATTCCCCTTGAACATTACGCACAATTCGTACAGGAGAGCTTGTCCTGGTCTCAATTCCCGTCAAGGTCCCCTTTTCACCTGAGAAGCCTCTAATTTTTCCATTGAAAACCCTGAGCGCCCGATCTAACACGTCGCCGACAGGGGTTGGGAGTACGGCGTGTAACTCACAAGGCATAATTCCTGGTGTGTAACTAGGTAAAAGGTCAAACTGCTCTGACACACGGCCTTCCAAGAAATCTGTGACTCGTTGGGCTGGAGCTAGGTAATTTTTACCTCCTGCTATGAACGCTTGCCGTTCCCATTTTCTTTGAAACTCAAGACCGGCTAGGGGATGCGCTGTCGCAAAGTCGTCTGCTCCGACCGTCACGACTATGGCACTGTTGGCAATGTTGGTATCCCGATCATAGCTGCTCATACCGTTCGTGACAACCCCGCCTTCTTCGGACGCTGCTGCCACAACTTTACCGCCGGGACACATGCAAAAAGCGTAAGCCCCTCGACCCGTCCTTACATCCTTATAAGTCAGTTGATAATCCGCCGGTCCGACATGAGGGTGTTCCTCGACGCCGTACTGGGATTGATTGATCAGCGACTGGGGATGTTCTACACGCAGTCCGATGGCAAAAGATTTCTTCTCGAGGGTGACGTCCATTCCATGTAAGAGCTCATAGACATCTCGAGCACTATGCCCAATCGCCAGGATGACCGCTTCGGTAGGAATTTCTTCATCCCCGTTCACGACGACCCTTTGCAGGCGCCCTGACGACTCGATCAGGCCAGTGACTTTAGAACGAAAACGGATCTCCCCACCCAAAGCCTCTATTTCCTCGCGCATCCCTTTGACCACATTTTGCAAGAGATCTGTTCCAATATGAGGTTTCGCTAAGAATTGGATCTCAGCGGGCGCACCGTGCTGCACGAACGTCGCCAAGACGTCTGAAACCCGCCGATCCTGGATGCGGGTTGTGAGCTTGCCATCGGAGAATGTCCCTGCGCCTCCTTCTCCGAACTGCACATTGCTCTCCGGATCTAATTTCCCCGTACTCCAGAACTCCTGAACTTTGAGGGTGCGGGTCTCAATTGAATCTCCTCGTTCAAGAACCAGAGGAGCATACCCTCTTCTGGCTAAGGCTAGAGCTGCAAAATATCCTGCAGGCCCGGAACCTATCACCACAGGACGATGCTGCAACATCTTACTGGGCGTAGGCCATAATACTGGAACCTCCAAAGAAACCTCTCTGAGGCCAGGAACCCGTGCTAGAAGACGGTTTATTTCGGTGTTAGGAATTTGAAGGGAAAACTGTATTGTATAAACAAAAACAAGCTGTGGTTTCTTACGGGCATCCAAGGAACGACGTAAGAAACGGAGACGACTAATGCTTTGTTCTGGTACTTTCAACTTGCGTGCAATCGTTACCGATAAGAGTAGAGAATCCTCTTCCACAGGGATTCTCAGATTTGCCCATAGTAATTCCATGGTAACTATTCTGCTCCTTTTGCTCCTTTTGCCACTTTTGCTTTGAGACTATAGCTCACTTCTGGTGTTGTAATCATCGTTACACCTGGGGGGAGTTGCCAAAAGACCTTTGAATTCGGATAGGGCCCTGCAACCTTACCATTGGCGTCAACCCAAAGTTGAATTTGAGTAGGTGCTACATCTTTCAAGATATCAGGCAGACCCTCGACAACTATTTCAATGGGGGCAACGGGTTGATCCACATCTAGGCCTGTCCCAATACTACGAATCTCAACGGCTAGTCCGGAGATGCTCTTTTGAACAGTTCCTGGACCAATTTGAGCAACAACACTCAAAGTGGTTCCGGTACTAAAAGAGATTCCCTTGGGTAATGTCACTTTCTCGATCGGAATCTGAAACGCTTTATCTTCCGCCAGATTGGTCAAATCCACCGGGCCAAGATTCAAAGAATCCAGTCCTTTTAAGGCCTGAGGTGTCCCTAATACCTGTACACTGAAGGGAGAGGGCATTAACCCACGTAAGATCCTTCCTTCGGCGGGTGTCCCTGTACTTGTTGCCTTCAAAGGAATCATCTTAGAAGAAAGTCCCTTGGCAATGACAGGAACAATTACATCCACTGAAGTGGGTGAGGCACTTAAACTATCCATGCTCGGATTGGGGTCGAAGATAGGTTTCCCATCTTTATCACGAAAGCTTACAGGTCGAGAAGTCTCAATTGTTTCGCTGACCCCCTCTGCAGTGACATCCACTGTCACTTTAGTGAGCACGCGAAGAATGGAACTCGGCCCACGCACATTGACCGCTGAAGGTTTTACAAAGGTAGTACCTAACTGATATCCATCCGCAGGAGCACCAGAAATAACGGCCTCAACAGGGACTGTTTTTTCATCCACAGTATCCAATTTCAATTGGATGTTCGTGGGTTGAGTATCCACCACTTTTGTGCCGACAGGGTTATTCACATGAATCCCATAGTTGCGTTCCCCTGCTGCTCCATCTGTCAGGTCGATCTGAGCATAGATATCTTTAATATTGGCACTAGGATTGATGCCTTGCAATCGAACACGCACCAACGGAAGCTGCGTCATCAGCACCATATTCTGAGGCAATCCATTGGCGACCAGGGGTATTGTCAGGGTCTGTTCAGGGATTAGTGTGCTTGTTGTCCCTTGATTCATGACAAAAAGCCAAAATAAAATCGCAAACAGAAAGGAAATTACTTTGACTCCGAGGTTTCGCCGAATGATCATATGCATGGGCTACCACCTCCAAAACGGAATAGTTGAGGAGGCGAGGTTTTTGATTTGGAGTTCCCTCAACAACAATTCTCGTAACATTTTCTCATCCATGAAGCGCGTCAGTGTTCCATCAATTCCGACTGAGATAGCGCCTGTTTCCTCTGAAACAACAATACACAAAGCATCGGTAATTTCCGTCAAACCTATAGCCGCTCTGTGGCGTGTGCCTAAGTCCTTTTGGATATTGGGATTAATTGAAAGCGGGAGAAAACAGCCTGCCGCTGCCACACGATCCCCCCGAATGATGACAGCGCCGTCATGTAACGGGGTATTAGGAATAAATATGTTGACCATAAATTCTGAAGAAACAACTCCATCAATCTTAATCCCGGTTTCCACAAAATCTTGTACGCCAGTTTTTCGTTCGAGGACGATTAAGGCTCCAATGCGGTTCTTAGAAAGGACTTGCGAACAACGGACTAATTCTTCCACGACTTGTTCTAATTTATCCACACCTGGTAATAAGGGATGACTGGTGAAAAAACTTCCCCGACCCAGTTGCTCCAGAGCTTTTCTGAGTTCGGGTTGAAATACCACAGGAATCGCTATAACAAACATCTGCCACATTTTATTTAACAACCAACTAATTGTAACAAGATCAAAAAAATTAGCGAGTAAGGAGACGACCAGTAGCACCATAACTCCCTTAACCAACTGCACAGCACGCGTACGTTTAATAAGCATGTAGAATTGGTAAAAGACCACCGCTACCACGACAATATCGATAGCACTACGCAAATCGAAATTACGAAATTGCGATAAGAAGTCTGTCATGGTCTTCCCCCTTTCTTGCTGCCCATTAACCTACGTTACTAATATATATTATTTCTACATTATTGCCAATAAACCCTGCCCTTAAGAAAGAAGAATTATATTTTACTTAAATTATTCCTACCCCAGCAAGGATTCCAAAGCACCCTGTTAACATCATGTCCCCATAGGGGGCTGCCTCATACCAATTAAGTGGTTTCGCCAGACTTCTTCTAGGTCCGGTGACCGCGACAAAATCCCAACCTGGCTTCATTTCAGGATGAAGCGTTGCGCCATGCCCACCTTGGTCAAACACTTCCGCGTTGGTTAATTCAGCAGCCTGGAAGCGTTGAATGAGACGGGACAATGAATTTATATCAAGCATACTGGTGTGGTGCTCAAAGAGCCCATAGACTCGGTCCCCACGGATGGCTGCGACCAACGTATGTGAATTTCCAATATTGACCGCCAAGATTCCTTTACTGAGATGAGGCGTTACCACCGGGTCTGCCATGATACCCAACAGTGCAGACGTCCCTGTATCGGATACGATTGCCTCAGGTATTATCTCTCGGAGGGCGCGCATCCGCGTGTATACTTCTGGAATGTCTTGGGTGAACATAAGCGTATATAAGTCACCGCCCTGCCTAACAAACTCTTCCCAGAGCCGAAAACGAAGGGTTCTATTACTTTCCGCCACACTGAACCCGTGATCCTGTACGGCCACTGCCAACTTATGAGGATATTCCAAGCCAAACGCCTCAATCGCCAGTCTCAGAGATAAGGGATCTAGATCCCCCATCCAAATCGACGTAGTTGCTTCTGGCATTTTTTCTCGCAGCACGATTCCCATGCTCTCAACAACGGCCGATTTATCATGAAATGTTAAAGCTACCTGAGGGGTTGCATAGGCTTTAAGGCCCTGCGCCAAATGCTTTTTAACAGCTACAACACACGCTCCGCCACCCATTAAGTGTCCGTGCATAAAAATATCTTGATTATGACCCGTGGCTTGCCGAATCTGGGCTGCAACAATCTGCGTTCGGCTAGGTACAATAAATTTCGGACAATTTTCTATCAATTTTCCTGGCTGATAGAGAAGTATATCCTGCGTTCCAGACCCCACATCTATGACTATCATGCTTTCTTTCATTAAATACCCACCTTCTCGAAAAGACGATAACCCTTAACCTTCCACCCGCTCCAAGTCCTGAAACAGATCCTGACCCTTTCCAGGGAAAGTACTGAACGCCTGGTCACATTTAAAATATTCTTGGCTCAAATAATCTTGTTTTTGCTTTTCTTCCATGAGCTCAAACCTTTTCCTAGAACCTTCTTGCGTCTTATGTTCTAAAATAGCTTGCCATTTCCGCTCCGCCCAAGGCGAAATTGAGATCGTATAATCAACGTCTTGAAGCTGATCGGCTGAAAGACGCCATGCGGGCCTGACATAACACAAACGTGGCAGTGTAAAGGGCTTCCCTAAGTCCAGTTCTATAGGCTCCTTGGCAAACTGAATAGCGGACTTAGTAAAGTGATGAATGGCCCGGTGATCCCTGTGTCCTGATGCTCCGTCTGCTCCAAAAGTAATAATAACCTGCGGCCGAACTTCACGAATAATCCGAACGAGTTTCTCTACGATCTCAAGGGGTGGGGCGATGGGGACTTCCTTATCGCGATAGCCTAGAAATATAACGTTAGAAATCCCCAAGATGCCTGCTGCACTGTGAAGTTCCTTTTCTCGAAGGGCCCCAAGTTCTTCAGGCTTACAAAACCCAGCTGCCTTGCCAGCTTCCCCCTTAGTAGCAGAGACAAGAGTAACGTTCACCCCTTGTTCAGCGTATTTAGCGATGGTACCACCCAAGGCAAAGGATTCGTCGTCTGGATGGGCAAACATGAGTAACATCTGCATTGCCATACTTTTACGTCACCCCTTCATGTACCTAGTTATGCAAGTGTAATTGATCATACTCCAATATAAAGGTTCCTCAAAGTAATGTCCTAATTGACAGGTAAAATTATTATACCTCTTTTTATTCATTGAAGGAAATTTTCTCTTCATACAGTTCGAGTTTTGTTTACAACTGTAAAAATGTACCGGTAACAACAGGCAACTTGTTATGTTATACTGCATTTGTTATTGACAAGCATTCATGTTCAAATTATTCGAAGGAGGATTTATTCATGCGCAAGACATCAAAACTGTTAATGGGGCTGCAAGTTGCTATTCTAATGACCGCAGTCGCTTTACCTGTACAGGCCTCAGTTAATATAGGGGCTAGGCACTTGTCAGGTTCTGTTGTTAGCCTTCGGTCTTATGTATATGGGACAGTTGCGGCTCCTATTCCCGCTCCGACTCCGACTCCTGCTCCGGCTCCGACTCCTGCTCCGGCTCCGGCTCCCGCTCCGGCTCCCGCTCCTACAACGACGACAACTAATCCGGTCGCTACGGTTACTCAAGCCATCACTTCCTTATCAGCTGATGAACAAATAATGGTTAACATGATTAATCAAGAACGTATTGCGGCAGGTGTCAGCCCTCTTAAGGTAGATCTTCGTCTTGTTTCAGTTGGTTGTGCCAAAGCGAACGACATGAAAACAAACAATTACTTCAGCCATACCTCTCCTACCTACGGAACACCTTGGGCCATGATGAAACAAGCAGGGCTCACTGTTGGCTGGGCTGGAGAAAATATCGGTAAAACTCAATCCGTTGAAAGTGCTATGGCAGGATTCATGCGCAGCGCGGGTCACAAAGCAAATATTCTAGATCCTCGCTTCACTCATGTAGGCATAGGGATTGCAGGAAATCTCTTCGTCCAAGAATTCTTACAAGAAAAATAGTTTCTATCTAAAGGCCTCCTATTAATAGGAGGCCTTTTTTGCGTTCAAGAATGACTCACTCATAATCTCTATTCTTATCAAATGTCATGTAACACTCCTCGAAACTTTGAATATGCTACGATGAGACTTACATCAAGAGACCATCACCTACTAAGTAAAGGGGGATTATATGCATGTCAATTGAAAATCTTTCAGTGAAAAAGGATGAGTGCGGATGCACACCAACACATCCAGGAAAAACCGTACCAGTTTGCGTAATCGTGGAGAAAGTCTACGATAGTTGTCTCCAAAAAGAATGCTTCCCTGACGTCTGCATCACCTTGCCTCTCATAGGTGGCCCTTTTACCTTTGTCAGTGCGACCTTTCTTAACGGGACGATCGATCCTGCCAGTATAATAACAACACCTATTGCCAGTACACTGACTGCGAGAGTTCAGTTCACGATCGAGATTCCTTATTCGGTGACCTTACAAAATCCCGGTGGGCAATTGGTCACCACCCCAAATCTTTTGCTCACGATTAACAAAGACATTGTTCTTTACTTCCCACCGACCTCATCAGAGTTCGACTTCAACTTACGTGTTGAAACAAGAACCATAGTACTAGGCGTTCCCACAATTACGGCAACCACGATTGAACTCGCCATTGGTAGCTATGTTATTTCTAAAGTAACTGGGTGCGTTCAACTCCAGATTCCTGAATATGGATTTTGTCCAATACCTGGCCCCTGTGAAGACTTCATTCCGGATAACCCATGTGACAATTTTGAAGAATCTGAAGTCCCAGATTTCTTCCCGCCACAAGAAGCACCTACTGTATAATGTTCTAAATTATACCTTTCTTATGAATATGGGGCCGTCCACAACGGCCCTTTCTTTTCTTTATCCACAGGGTGGGTTACATATAGGCCATGAAAATAAAGGAAGTGATCGTATTGTCTTTTCAAAATGGGACCACTTTTACTCCTCTTCTCCTAACCTATGAAAATGTAGTGATGTACTTACAAATTGACCTTCAGGGATGTGCACTTTTCGATGAAGACAGCAAGGAACCCTTGTATCGAATACAAGAGCCGCTCCTTTTAACTCAAGCGATCATGACAGATTCTAAAACTGTTCATCTAGTGGTACTTAAAACAAATGGGGAACTCTGTTACACTCTAATTTCCGGACCTGGGATACCTCAAACGACGTTAATCTCCAGACTCGACGTACGCTCCACAATATACCGTCAGCTCGTGCTTCTTCCTCAAGGAAATACCATACATATATTTTACGCTTACGCGCATCAAACTACTCCTCAACTCTGGCGTATTGAGCATCGATTTTGGGATCATTCCTCTTGGCAGAACGTTCATCTGGCAGAACTTGTTCACGCACCGGAACCCTTCTATCAAGTGAACCTGGATAGGGAGGGTAACATCCATTTATTAACCATAACCACGCAGGGACAAGATTCTCTATTCTTTACAAACCGCTTTAACGTAGCATTTCACATCTGGTCCTCCCCAAGGGAAACCTTCAAGATCTCGGGTGAAGTCGTGGATATGGACGCGCTTATGACCTCAGCTAATGTTCATCATCTCTTTTGGGTCGTAAAAGCCACCCACGGACAGTTTGAACTTCGCTCAGCACTACAGGAAGATGCCCATGAACTAACCAGTACTTGGCATGCCTTGCCTGACCCTATAGATACGTTCGACACCTGTGTGAAGAGCATTGGCACGTTAGAAATAAATGGCGTTCTTTGGCTACTAGCCCTTACGAAGGAAGAAGTTCTCCTACAGAACTATGGTAAAGGATGGGAATTATTCTCGTCCAGCCCACCAGTTCATCGGTCTTTACAATGGGTACACAAAGGAGATGGTAATTCTCATCAAATCTACTGGCTCGAAGATCAAATTGAGAGACGCGCTCCGGCATACTACCGGGAATTAGGGTTAACCATTATCAAGCACGACACCCCTCCGCAAGACATGGTTCAACCCGAACTTGACCAGGTACCTCCCCAAACACCTCCCCCTGTACCAGCCTTCTATCCTGATATATCACCTCCCCACGAGCAAGAGAACACCAACTTAACTCCCATCCTTAACAACTTGCTCTCCAAGTTTGACCAAATTCTTGAGATTATTTCTAAGAACATTATTCTGTCTAAACAAGACACACCGCCCTCAGCTCCTCAGGAAGAATCAGTGCCCGCTCAAACATTAGAAGCGCCTGTCGAAGTAATTAACGCATTTAAAGAGACCCTGTCTAATCTTGAGAAGGAAAACCAAACTCTGTCACAAGCCCTTAGGATGATGCTGTCCAAACAGGAAGAGAACGACTGTTCTATTAATAAGCTTGAGTTACAAATATGTCAACTTCAAGTGGAAAAAGAAGATGTTAGGCCCAAAGGAAGTCTGTGGAATAAATGGTTTAGCTGAACCCCTGTTTTTGATTTTGAATGATGCAACTATAACCTCTTATTAAGGGCTCCGAAAGAGCCCATTTTCAATGCTCAAAAACAATCTTCCAAGAACTACTCAAACCCTGGTGATAAAATACACTGGCTTGTCACACACTCCTTAGATTTTGAATAAGCTACGATGAGACTAACAACAAAGTCTTGACGCAAAATAAAAGGGGGATTATTCACATGTCATTAGAAAACCTTTCAGTTAAACAAGAGTGCGGGTGCCCGAAACCGCCACATCCTGGGAAAACAGTACCAGTTTGCGTAATCATTGAAAAAGTGTACGCTAGCTGTCTTCAAAAGGAATGCGATCCTGCAGTAATCGTCCAACTGCCAGCCACTGGTGGCCCTTTTACGTTTGTCAGTGCAACCTTTCTGAACGGAACCATTAGCAATATCATAGTTACACCGATTACTTCAACTGATACCGCTAGATTTCAGTTCACGGTCGAAATCTGCTATTCATTAACTTTAATGAACCCAGGTGGTGCGTTGGTTACCATTCCCGATTTATGTATTACGTTTAATAAAGACATTGTTCTCTACTACCCACCGTCCCCTTCAGAATTCGACTTCAACCTGCGCGTTGAAACAAGATCAGTAGTATTAGGCACTCCTACGTTTACTGCAACCACGATTGAACTCTCCATTGGTAGCTATGTTATATCTAAACTAACAGGGTGCGTTCAACTCCAGATTCCTGAATATGGATTCTGCCCCATTCCTGACCCTTGTGAAGAATTCATTCCGTTTAATCCATGTGATGATTTCGCAGGGTCCACTCCCCCATCTTTCTTCCCTCCACAACAAGCTTAATACAATCCAATAGATTATTTCCCTTGACTTAAAGAAAGGGCCGTCCACAACGGCCCTTTCTTGGCATACCTGACAAAGGAGGTCTCCTAAAATGATCCATCTAGATGCAAAAAAAAATGTTCGTGAAATACTAGCAAAGCATCCTGAGTTATCCGCTACCTTCCGGAAATTCCACATCCCTATATCCTGCTGAGGACCGAAAGTAGCACTCAGTTTGAGTGTTGAGGCCGCTGCGAAACGATACCACGTTAACCTGGAAACTCTAATAAAGTACTTGGAGATTGTCCTTAATCAATCTAAACAAGATTAATTTACCCCCGCGCATCTATATCACTTTCAAGAATGTTCATACCCATGCAAAAAAAAGAATAAAAAAAGGTCAGGATAAAAGGGCTAAGAGTATAAGCCTTGCATCTATGCAGGTCTAAACCCTTAGCCGCTCTCGGTTATTTGGTATTAGGACACCAAAATTTGTTCTGACTAAACGAATGGAAAAAGTCATGAGCAAAGTTTGCACCCTTGCTAATCACAAGGCCCGTAATCACTACACCGATCAGAGGGTCCACAACTTTTACATCCAAGAGTTTAAAAGCATCAATATTTGCCTGAAAAGCCAAGAGTAAACCAATTGCCATACTTATTATATTTAAAGTGAGGGGTCTAAACTTATCTGGCAAAAAGGGAATAGCATAAACAGTATCTTTAAATATCTCAACTAATTTCTCAACGACAATCGCTAAGAAAAACACTAAAGTAAGTCACTCCATGTCAATCTCTCCCCTATAAATCCAGCGTCTCTCGTAGATATATTCCATCATATTCCACTTAGTTAATAAAGTTGCTTGTACTAAACCCTTGCTTTAACCCGTTTCCACCCACACTACCCGCCATTACCCAAGAAGACAAATCCCTAACTAATTCTGCGCTTGCAGCCAAATTTTCAACGTTGTTAAACCCTTTGCTCCATACAATAGTCTCGTATAACGCATAAAAACTACAGGGGAGATAATTACTAATTTTCCCAAACCGACCTCTCGTTGTTCATCTACTACCGTCCAATGAACACCGTCTGGGCTAAGCTCTGCTTGAACATTCGCGGACTCAGTTCCTAAATTATAAATGGCAAAAGAATAGCGAGGTAAAGCTGATACATCGCGAGTTGTTGTTGAGGACATTATCTGTTGAGCCGTTACCTCCTCAATGCTTTCTTGAAATCCGTGTCCACAGATCTCCACTTGTGCTCGTCCCCAAATAGACGTGGCTAACGGTGCTTCGCTACTTCCGAAAATCTGCACCCTGTCGCGAGTTGGTGTGAGATCTCGAATATTCGCATCAACCTTAGCATGAACTGTCACTGGGATCTTCAAAGGAATTGGCATAGCTAGACGGATCGGCTTAATTATTTCTCCGATGGTCTGTATATGATTGATCGGTTGAATTTCTTTTCTTGCTTTTTTTACTCGCCTATTCATACGACTAGGCATCAGGGGATACGCGATAAGTTTATATATATATAAGTCTCCCAATCCTAAAATGCCCGTCTCTATACGCAAAAACTGGATATCAGGACCTGCACTTATGACTTGCTTAAACTGCTCTTGCTTCAATCCCGGACTAAAGCTAAATTCCCACGGCTTAGATACTTCTCCATTTGACTTGATGGGGTAGATACGCAAATAGGCCTGCAGTTCAGGCGTACCACTTTTGAGAACCATTAAGATCTGCCAATTTTCATCTTTACGAACGTCAAGAGAAGCCTCGTTTGTTTGGATGATTCCTGCTCTAAGAGCAGTCGGGTTTTTTATCTCTAACACAGGTCTTTCCAGGGGTTCATTCCCAAAATTCCAGCTAGTTTGGTGATTTCCACAAAATTGAAGCCACGCCTCTGGAAAATTAATTTGAGTCTTGCTTATTACTTTGAAATTACCATTATTTAGTTTATTGAATAATCCTAATAGATTCTTATTCATCGCATAACCTCCATCATTGGGCGATTATAGTGCAGTCAATTTATTCTATGGTCTAAACGCAAAAATAGCACTAAAATATTACCCCTTGGAATTTGTGATATAAAAGCGTTAAAAGAACCTTGTTATTCTTCGTCCCAAAAGCGTTCTTAATTGTATATTCACGAGTATCTGATGTGTACGTATACTGTTGGAGAGACGTTGGAATTGAGATGGTGGAGGGACAAATAGTATGTTCAAAAATAAAGTTCTACTCATCACAGGCGGTACAGGAAGTTTCGGCGGAGCTGTACTGGACCGATTTTTATATACCAACATCGGTGAAATTAGAATATTCTCAAGAGATGAGAAAAAGCAAGACGATATGCGTCGTGTCTACCACAATGACATGATTAAATATCATATCGGAGATGTTCGTGATTTGGCTAGTTTAAATAATGCAATGCATGGAGTTGATTACTTGTTCCATGCAGCGGCATTGAAGCAAGTGCCAAGCTGTGAATTTTTTCCACTTGAGGCAGTAAAAACTAACGTCCTTGGAACAGACAATGTTCTGACGGCAGCGATAGCGTTCGGTGTGAAGAAATGCATTTGCCTTTCAACTGATAAGGCAGCTTATCCAATCAATGCCATGGGTATCTCTAAAGCCATGATGGAGAAGATTATCGTGGCTAAATCAAGAACAGTAGATCCTGCAAAAACAACGATCTGCCTTACTCGGTATGGCAATGTCGTGGCGTCTCGTGGATCTGTTATTCCTCTTTTTGTGCAACAAATTAAATCCGGACAACCTATGACCGTTACAAACCCAAACATGACACGATATCTGATGAATCTAGAAGAAGCTGTAGACTTGGTAGTCTACACGTTCTTACATGGCCAAACCGGTGACATTGTTGTACAGAAATCGCCGGCAAGCACGGTGGGTGATTTAGCAGAAGCTATGAGACAGCTTTTTGATCCTCAACATGAAATCAAAATCATCGGTACTCGCCACGGTGAAAAAGTATACGAAACACTGTTGACTAAAGAAGAATTTTTTAAATCAGAGGATATGGGCGACTACTATAGGGTTGCATCAGATAATCGCGACTTGAATTACGATAAGTATTTTATTAAAGGAAATGAAAAATTTTCCACTATAGATGAATACAATTCACACAATACTGAGAGGTTGAACGTTGAGAAAGTTAAGGAAATGCTTTTGTCTTTGAGCTATATACAAGAGGAGTTGTCAAGATGGAAAGAAGAAAAGTGAACTATCTAGTACTTGGCGCTACAGGTATGGCAGGACATACCATTTGCTTATATCTGCAAGAACAAGGAAATGATGTGACAGCTTTTTCTACAAGTGCATTTCCTTTATGTAATAATATTAATGGTGATGCCATGGACAAACAGTTCGTCACATCAATGCTGCGTGATGGAGACTACGATGTGGTTATTAACTGCATCGGTGTTCTGAATAAAGCCTGTGATATAGAACCGTCAAGAGCTGTTTATCTCAACAGCCATTTGCCACACTTGATCGCCGATACTTTAAGAGATACAAAGACAAAGCTGATTCATATGAGTACCGACTGTGTTTTCTCTGGGAAATCTGGCAACTACCATGAAAATAGCTTTCGTGATGGTGAAACCTTCTATGACAGAACAAAGGCACTAGGCGAGATAGAAGATGATAAGAATCTGGTCTTCCGAAACTCAATCATAGGTCCAGACCTTAAACGAAATGGTATAGGGCTATTCAACTGGTTTATGAAGCAGAGTGGCACCGTCAATGGCTATACCAAGGCAATATGGACCGGTGTTACGACCCTTACGTTAGCCAAAGCCATGGAGAGCGCGACCGCCCAAAATTTAACGGGGCTTTATAATCTGGTGAGCAATGAGACTATCAACAAGTTTGATTTAATGGGCTTGTTCAACAAGCATATGAGAGATGGAGAACTTTCCATCACACCGAGCTACTCCGTCAGTCTGAATAAATCACTTATCAACAATAGAAAGGACTTCTCTTTTGAAGTGCCAAGTTATGAACGGATGGTTATGGAAATGAAGGAGTGGATTTACAGTCATAAAGAGCTGTATCCACATTATTTTAGATAGAGGAGTGGCAGAGATGAGCAAATTGAAAGTGATGACAATTGTGGGTACTCGCCCAGAGATTATTAAATTATCCGAAGTCATCAAAAAATGCGATGAGTACTTTGACCATATCCTGGTGCATACTGGTCAGAACTATGATTACACGTTGAATGGGGTATTCTTTGAGGAACTTGGGCTTAGAGCACCTGACTATTACCTCAGGGTAGTTGGTGATAATCTGGGTCAGACCATGGGGAATGTTATCGCTAAATCCTATGAACTGATGACAGAAGTTAAACCGGATGCTCTGTTGGTGCTTGGTGATACCAACTCATGCCTTTGCGTTATATCTGCAAAGAGGCTCAAAATTCCGATCTTCCATTTGGAAGCAGGTAATAGATGTTTTGATGATAATCTTCCCGAGGAGATCAACCGTAGGATCATTGATCACACGAGTGATGTTAATCTATGTTATACAGAACATGCCCGACGTTATTTAAATTATGAAGGCGTGTCTAAAGAGAGAACTTATGTTGTAGGCTCACCAATGGCAGAGGTGTTAACAGCAAATATTGATAAGATTAATTCGAGCAAGGTTCTTGAAACACTGGGATTAGCGAAAGGACAGTATATTCTGCTTTCAGCCCATCGCGAAGAAAATATTGATAATGAGCAGAACTTCTTTGCGCTGATGAATGCTATTAATGCTATGGCTGAGAACTATGATATACCGGTGATCTACAGCGCACATCCTAGAAGTAAACAGTTCATTGAACAACGTGGGTTTGAGTTCCATCCTAACGTTCGCAGCTTAAAGCCTTTTGGATTTTCCGATTATAACAACTTGCAACGTAATGCATTCTGTGTTGTATCCGACAGTGGAACAATTCCAGAAGAAGCTTCATACTTCAAATTCCCAGCGGTCTCTGTGAGAACTAGTACTGAGAGACCAGAGGCCCTTGATAAGGGCAACTTCGTCATTGGTAGTATTTCAACGGAATTGGTTTTGCAGGCTGTGGATATGGCTGTTGCAATGAATAGTAATGGTGACGATGGAATCGATGTGCCAAATTATGTCGATGAAAACGTCAGTGTAAAAGTAGTTAAAATTATCCAGAGTTATACAGCTATTGTTAACCGGATGGTATGGAGGAAGTCATGAATTTAACTATTTCCAATGCATCAGCTGGAAACGGTCAATAAGACCCTTCAGTTATAATTATACTCAATCTTTAAAACCATCAAAGTCGTCATCTCCATAATGTCTTTATATTATGGAGATGACGACTTTAGATATATTTAATATTGGCTCTGCATCATTGGACCTGAGATTTGAACGTTCGGTTGATCTGGTATTAATGTTTTGTAGAGAATAGATATAATAGCTTTGTTAGTAAGAGATATACATAATATTCATGAGCGGCATATAGAGAATTATTAATAATATGACCTGCAATATTCATGAGGCCTATTTGCTGCTTCCTGTCATTTAAGGAAGCGGAGGAACTATCTACTCTCACTTTTGAAAGAGGTTCTTGAATACCACCCATAGGATAGCAAAACGCAATATCTATCCATAAACAAATATCTTCACCGATTTCCATATCTTCTATAAACCTTCGATTTTCTAACAGCTCTTTTTTAATCATAACTGTTGGCGACGCAATGCTACAACCTGCTAATATACTTGGAAATAATTCGCCCGAAAAGGCTCCGGAGTTTATTACCTCCATTAAGTTACCGTCATGATCTATCCGTTGATATGAAGTATGAGAGAAAGAAAATCTATTCGTTTGCATATAAATGATCTGCTTTTCTAGCTTCTGCGGAGCAAACATATCATCTGAATCCAGAAAGGCAATATAGCTTCCTATCGCTAAGCTTATACCTAAGTTCCTGGCAGCTGACGCGCCTTTGTGCTCTTGATATACATAGCGGACACGAGAATCTTGTTTTATTAAACTTTTAATACTCGTAATATCTTCTGTCGACCCATCATCGATTAACAGAACTTCAAAGTTTCCATAAGTCTGATCTAGGACACTATTGACAGAATCCAATAGCAGTTTTGATCTGTTGAAGAACGGAATAATAACACTTATTTTCTCCATCACCATTTGAGTAAGAGTTGTAGCATGTTGCTGAGCTAGCGTATAGGGGGTATTCTTTTGCAGAAATTCTGCCGTTTCATGGTAGAACGAATATGGAGAACCTTCCATCTCACACATTTCCCCTGGTGTGACTTGATCTAGAAATGAAATCCATAGCTGGTTACATTCGGGTATATGATTAGCTATTTTCTTACTACATTGTTCTGCATGAAACCGACTCTTCACTAATACGTCTTTGTGATAAATTAATTTAGCCTCGCGAAACATTTTAAACCAAAGGGCATAATCTTGGGTCGTGGGCAATGTTTTATCAAACAGTCCGACTCTTTCAAAATGGCTTTTATGGATTAGTAAACAACAACCATTAATAAGCCCTCTTAAAATGGGAAAAAGTGAAATATTAAGCTTTTCTTCCGTGTACAACGCGTCTGGCTTAACTTGCGCAAAGACTGTTAAATGTTCATCAATTAATTCATAACCGCCGTATGGGATTGCATCCTTTAATTTAGATTTTTGTAGAATATCTATCTGGATTTGAATTTTCTCAGGAAAGTAGAGATCATCATGACTGAGCCAAGAAAAATACTCTCCTGTCATTTTCTCAATTCCTAAGTTAAGAGCGGACGCCACCCCGCCATTCTCTTTGGAGAAATAACGAATCCTGTCTCCGTATTTGAGGGCAATATTATTTGTCGCTCCATCATCGTCAGAACCGTCGTTAATGACGATAATTTCGGTGTTTGCATAAGTTTGTGCTAACGCACTGTCAATTGCTTGCTGCATATAGTTGGAACCGTTAAATACGGGGATAATAATTGATACTTTAGGTTTGAGCTCTTGCTCCAATAGAACACCCCACTCTCTACCTTCGTTCCTAACTATTTTACCGATTCTGGAAAAGTACAAATTTCTGTTATAGTCCCATTCGGGGGGACCTCCGCCCTCATAATAGCCATCTGCTCTGGTATGGTATAAGTGTACCGTTTCCGCATCGGTCAGACAGTAATTACAACCATCTCCCAATAAGCGGTCGATTATATCTCGATCATCATAGGCAATTCCTACTAGATCTTCATCATAGCCCCCGATTTCTATAAATTGATTGCGATGAAGAGCCATAAGAAACGGCATCTTCGTATATAAATCAACACAATTGTTGTACGTCGTACTGTCATAAGTCCCATTATTCTTTGTTATGCACTCCAGTAGCGCCCCATCACGATCATCTTTTCCAACTGGAATACCTAACAATTTAGGATTATCTAATATAGGCTTAGTAAGCCTGGCTATGGTATCGTTAACATGGAGCATTTCAGCACAACACAAGACTAATATATCCCCCGTGGATTGCTTCACCCCAATATTTATAGCAAAACCAGGTATCCTCCAAACTGGGTCACCCTTAAGATTTCTTTGTCCGGTAAATATATACTTTAAATTAAGTTTTCCCTTAAACTCATTACAGATCTCTTCTGTTTCATCTTGTAATCCATCATTAACAACGATTGTTTCAAACTCAAAGGACATTGTCTGTTGGGATAAGGAATATAATCCCCATCTTAACAAATGTGCTCGCTTAAAAGTTGTTATAATGATTGAAACTTTATGCGCATTGTCTGCAGTTTCTAGACTATCTAATTCTCCACACTGAAAATGATAAACGAGACTGTCGAAAGCAGTTTGATGCTTTATCCCTCTAGCTTGGAGTTTTAGCATCAAGATATTGTCCCCGGATAGACACTCTTGTGCCTGCTGAGCCATGACTGGCTGATTAATGTCACTACCCATAACAATATTTCCTTCAGGGTAGCCGCTCACCTGTTCAAAATGCTCTTTACGAATTAATAAGGGCATAAACAGGCCACCATCCTCGATTTTAGGCTCTGTAATAGAACGGGCGTATTGTTGAAATTCTGCCTCTTGATATGACGCATAATCCCAGCCGAAATCCTTTTCTACGCCAAATTGTCCGCTACGCAGCTTACCTGACTCCACTAAACGCGAGGAAAGACAGTTTGACCCATCATAAGCCTGCCATAGGCTTTCAAACCAACCCGGTGTAAAGGCCATATCAGAGTTAATAAAAACAATAAAATCTCCCTGGACCCTGCTGACCGCAAAATTGTAAGCACGGTAAACATTATTAATAAACCATTCCGCTTGCTGCTGGGGCGTGTTTGTAAAGACATAGTGGGGTATATTGTTATCCTTCAAATAACTAAGCACCGCGGGGTTGGCATCATTTGCAACGAAGAAAAGCTTTTTGTCACTCATATCCGTATATTTGAAAACCTGCTCATAAACAAACTTTAACCAATCGACACTTTTATAGATTAAACAAACAATCGTGAATTTCGGTTTAAATACTTCTTCACGATATTCTTCGACATAGGCTAGAGACTCCTCAAAGGTCAGTGGTATAGGCTCGTCATCATCAATCCAGAGACCCTCTGGGAAAAATTCCTGAGGAACTTTTTCTACAACAAGCTGCTCTTCGCTGATTAAACGGTCAAGCATATCATAACCGCTTTGTCCGTGCGACTTATATACAAGGTATTTATGAGCCAAGCGTTGCTTCGAAGAAAAGCCATAGTGTAGTACCTTAACGTCCTGAGCCAAAGTCGTGGTAAGAATCGTGGAAGGAAAAAGTTGTTGGTGGAGTCCGGGTTTTGTCTCATTAAAGCAAATGCCAGGAACTACTCGCCAGAGACGGCAAAACCAACCTGTATCAAATAAACTATCAAGCCGTCTCCAGGAATGACTACGCCATATATTTATTTCATGAAATTTCACCGCATCGAACTGGCCGTCTATACATTCTTGACACAATTTTTGCAGATTTTCCTCAGCATTGGCGGTTAATACTTCGTCAGCATCCAACCACAATATAAAATCTGGTTTCAGCTTTAAAGCTTCTTGTAGCAATAGCTGCTTATGGCTTCGCTCATTGGCAAAATCATTTTTAGTCCCTCTAATAACATGCGGTGTATGACTAAGCATATATTCATAGCTACCATCTGTGCTACTGTCATCATAGACAACCAAAGCACTGACTAAGGGCAAAATATAATTAACAAACCGCTTTAGATTATCTTTACGAAGTTCATTAAAGATTTGACATATACAAACGATATTATAATTCTTCACTAAATAATTCTCCTTCATCATTTACTTCTCTTGAAGGTTTCTTTCTCTACTGGAGATCCTATTCCCAACACACCCTCCAAATAATTCTTGTTGTACATAACCTGGCTATCTTCTGGACGATACTTCCTAGCAATCTCATTATGCTCGTAAGCCAGCTCATGTTTACCTAAGCGGTCATAGCAAACACATAACTGCAAATGAGGTAACCATGTCCAACAGGATTCGTTACTGGGTCCCCAGGAGTTAATTGGCTTTCCCAATTGAGTGGCAAGTCTATACCAGAAAGCACCTTGTTCATATTGTTCAGAAATAAGGAAATAAAGGCCTAAACGACAACAGAACTCAGCCCGTGGAGTGGCATATTCAAAGGATTTCAAGATATACTGAAGTTCTTTGTCCTTTTCTCCTAGATTCCTGAAACAGTCGCCCAATTTTCCACAAGCAGCGAGGTTATCCTCAACCCATCCTTTCCCTGTCTTCAGAAACTTCTGGTAGGCTTCGATCGCCCTATTATTGAGTTGATGATCACATAACTCATTGGCATAGTAATATAAATCTCGTGGTGAAAAGGCTTCACCCTTGGATAAACGTTTCTCGTATATTTTTAAGTTACGATCAGAATCATCCTTGCCCATTTCCTTGTGGGTTACGCAAATATCACAATTTAAAACATCACCGTACACCTCTAAATATTCATGGACCGGGCCAATCCAGCGAAAGTTTTTACATCGTTTAACCAAACGATTTCTTCGCAAACTATAAGTTACTACACCAAATTGATCAAACGCTAAGAGATATGGCATGTTAACGACATCGATAAGTGGGTCTAAGCTTTGTTTAAGTTTTAGAAACCGTTCTCTGTCCGCTTCAGATAATACGTCATCAGCATCCAACCAGAGGATATAATCCTTGGTTCCCTGACTGAAAGAAAAATTTCGGGCAGCAGCAAAGTCATCAATCCAGGTAAAATCAAAGATTCGATCTGTATATTCCCCAATTATCTCTTTGGTACGATCAGTAGAACCCGTATCAACAATAACTATTTCATCAGGGATACCTTTGACTGAATCAAGGCAGCGACATATTGTATCCTCTTCATCTTTAACTATGATACACAAACTAATAGTGATTTTATTTCCTTGCATACTTCAATCCCCTTTTAAAAATAATAATTTCATTATATTTATATTCAAAAAGGATATATATGGGACAAAATGCCATACATTGAAGCAAAAAAATTGTATCAACGACACCCTATTCGTCTGATCCATAGCTATAGGGAGGAGTGTGAGTCAAAGATGGGGGTAAGTACTTTGGTATTTTTGTTGCCTAGCACACCCAAAGAGCCCCTATGGCGCTTGCCTTAGGGGCTCCCGAAAGAAATAAGGAATCCATTCATCAAACTTCAGTTAAACACAGTCCATCCTTTTATATTAAGATAGCTTTAAAATAGTGACTGAAGCACTGACTGCTGTATTAGGTTTACCTCCACCTGCGAGACCGTTAGATAACGTAGCAGATCCTCCACTAAAGTTTACAATTGTAATATTTGTAGAGCCACTAACATTAATAATAGCCTCTCCTAATGTTTGACCATTGCTACTTCTATTGTTATAGGTTTGTGCCTGTATTACTGAGGCATTCACAGCTATAGCCCATTCTCCTCCACCACCGGAGGCTACGGATACTTGAAAGCTCACCAGGTAATTACCTGGTTGTGTTAAAGCTATTGTTGAAGTACCACTAGTATATGCAATAGGCGCTACTGTTGTTGGGGAGTTAAACAGTATTGCAGCATTATCTGCTACTGTTGAGGCAACAGTGGTGTAAATATAAGCAAATGCTGACAAACCTAGCCCAGTAGCACCTGTTGCTCCCGTTGCTCCCGTTGCTCCCGTTGCTCCCGTGGCTCCCGTGGCTCCCGTGGCTCCCGTGGCTCCTGTGGCT
>DASRMG010000084.1:0-3066 GCA_035648035.1 Desulfosporosinus sp.
AGATTGTTTTCTGAATCCAATAAGAAGGGACTAGGCTGAACCAAGTTCTTTACCTTTGAAGTATCGTTCAAACTCTGTTCCATCAGCTGCTTGAGGTAGATCGGCAAGTGCTCACGTGTCAGGCACAAATCATCTCCTGACATACAGATCATGCTCTCTACAGCATTCTCTAGTTCCCGGATATTCCCTGCCCAACGGTAATCCAAAAAAGTTTGAGTTAATTCTTCTTCTACTTCTAGCTTACTAAGAGAGTTTTTAGGAGAGTGTTTCTTGACGAAATAATCAGTTAAAAGCAGAATATCCTCTTTTCGCTCTCGCAACGGCGGAAGAGTAAGAGAAATAACTGCTAACCGATAAAATAAATCTTCCCGTAAAAGCTTCTTTTCCAAGAAGGTTATGGGATCGATGTTAACTGAGCTAATAATCCGACAACGCAGAGGAATTTCTGTGACACTGCCCACCTTGCGATAATTCCGTTCTTGTAGAGCCCGCAAGAGCTTAGCTTGAAGGCCTATACTCATGGAATTGATTTCGTCTAGATATAAGGTGCCTTCGGCAGCATATTCGAACAACCCAGTGGTAGAGACAGCTCCAGTGTACGCTCCTTTTACTGAGCCAAACAACATAGTCTCTAAGAGATTTTCCGGGATCGCCGAACAATTGATTGCCACAAAAGGTCGATTCTTCCGAGGACCACCGTTATGTATACTCTGGACAAGAAGTTCTTTACCAGTGCCAGTTTCTCCATAAATTAAAATATTAGCGGAACCCAACATCGCGCGTTTTGCCCCATTGATGACAGTTTCCATAGCCTTACTCTTGCTAATAATATCGGAGTACGTAAAGCTAGCCTTGGGGCTACGTGTTCCCTGCTTCTTCACTTTCTCTAAGGAATCGGCTTGAATATCTTGTAGTTGCATCGTGCGGAGCAACATCTCTTTCAGATGGGTAACCTCACGGCAAACTGAATAAACGGCCAATAACTCACCGTTTTGTAAAACTGGAATAGTAGTGGCAACCAAGTGAACCTCTAAACCCTCCCGTGTGAAATATCTCTGATATGTTTCCTCCATTGGTTTCGAAGTCTGTGAGACTAGCAAATGCTCACTCGTATCCGGCGCTTGGCTGTAGATCTCAGAAAGATGCTTCCCAATTACATCGTCCCGATTTAACCCTTCGAGGACAGCTATCTCCTCGTTGTAGAAAACCACAAAACCGTAAGGATCTGTAATAAGTACCCCCTCATGGATTGTGTTAAGAATCGTTTCATAGATCTGGACCTTTTTACGTAACTCTTCCACGCTACCCATGTGCATGAATCGCCTATATTCCATTCATTTGCCTCCCACGACCTCCTGCAAGTCTTTTTTATATTTCTTCTAGTCGCTTCCTGCCAAGGTAAAGCCTTTAACTTTCTCGAGGCCTTCAAGCACTTCCTCTATGGGTAGATTCCCTTTTTCTAGGTCTTCGGGTTTTATTTTTATAAGCCTTTCGTAGAAAGCTATTCCTTCAGATAACATAATCTTCTGGTAGGCGCCTTGATCGAGCAGTTCAAAGAGTACATCTTCGGCTTTATCATAGTTCATAACTCGTTCATAATAACGAAAACGCAATCTCTGAGTCTCATAGGGAAGTTGAAATTGCTTTATTATGCTTATAGTTTCATCAATAGTAGTGTAGTTGGGTTCAAACTGAGATTCATTATTTGATAATAACACCTCGGCATAGATATTGAAACTTTTAAGATATAAGTTAAATGACTTATTCAGCTCCGACGAACTAGCAAAAGCATCAGCTTTGGCTTTTAATAATTCCGCCAATATATAACATTTTGCAGGGTTGATCTGATTGAAACCACTGACTAAATCAATTAAATCTTTATATGACAGGCCTTCTATTGCAGCTTCACCCAACCCAGTAAAATCGTACAGGGCCTCGTTTAAGACTGGATGAATCTCCTCAATTTTATTGGACACCTTAAATCCCATAACTTTAGCAAGCACATTGGCAAGTTGTTCAATCATCCTCATGATGTAATCCTTTTGAAACATACGCCCTCCTAATCTTGTCAGTAGAACTTAGAGGACATTATAGTTTCAATATACCCTATGCGTCAAGTATCCCTTGCAAATTATCTTCGACCAATAAATTCTACTTGACAGCGTGGCCAGTCACGTTCTATAGTTAGTTGCATAAGTAACTAACCGAATAACTTTTTCGCATATATCTATTAACCTTATGGATTACAAGGTGGTGATGATTAAATGCACTTGAATATGAGTGGTGAAAAGCCCATATTCCTTCAATTTGCCGAAGAACTTGAAGATAATATACTCAAAGGTATCTTTGAGGAAGAGACTCAAATCCCCTCTACCACAGAGGTAGCAGTTAAGTTTAAAATAAATCCAGCAACCGCCAACCGAGGAGTAAACCTCCTAGTGGACGAAGACATCATCTATAAAAAACGCGGTATTGGCATGTTCGTTAAGATCGGCGCTAGAGAAAAAATAACAGCAAAGCGTAAAAACGCTTTCTATGAAAGCTATATATTGTCGCTTGTCGAGGAAGCCAAAAACTTAAACATTACCCAAGGTGAAATTATCGCCATGCTAGAAAGGGGTTGCCAAAATGAGCATAATCGAGATTAAAAATGTATCAAAGAATTTCAACAACACCATTGCCTTGAAGAATATATCGGTGACGCTTGAGTCCAATAAAATATATGGGCTTCTGGGTAGAAACGGTGCTGGGAAAACTACGCTCCTAAACATTATTACTAACAAACTTTTTGCAAATTCCGGTGAGATTCTGATTGATGGTGAAACGGTGGTGGAAAACGATAATGCACAGGGCAAGATTTTCTGCGTAGGACAAAAAAACATCTATCCCGTCAACATGAAAGTCAAAGAAGGCCTTAAATGGACGCAGGAATTTTACCCCAACTTTAATAAAAACTATGCTTATGAGCTGGCTGCGAAGTTCAAACTTCACACCGATAAGAAAATAAAGGATCTTTCAACCGGCTATTATTCAATCTTCACCTTGATACTTGGTCTAGCATCGGGT
>DASRMG010000085.1:0-27430 GCA_035648035.1 Desulfosporosinus sp.
TACATTAAGTGTAGATTTTGCTAATCCTACTTCCTTTTCTAAGATTGCCAATGTCTGTTGGATGATTCCAAAAATCGTATTGTCTTCCATGTAAGCCTCCTATTGAATTTAATAAATTCAATATACAGCATAATGAAAAAATATTATTCCGCCAATTTCGTGGAAGAAGGGCTTTATATGAGGGTTTGTGACAACTAGTCGGGATGCCGCATTTTGCGGGATAAGTGGTGTAAGAGGACGGCGGAGAAACTCCGCCTCCTACTTGATTGTTTTCTACATTTATTTGTCTGTACCCTTTGTTGTATTTAAGGCATTAGCAACCAAAGTAGAAGGGGGGGACATTACTAACTCACAGTCCTTGAACGAGAAATCACTTATGTATTGTCGTAAATAGTCTAGATTTAATAGGGGCATAATAAGGGTAGAAAATTGATAGAACTTGAGAGGATTGATAAAACTAATGAGTAAAGTTAAGAAGATCCGATTTGTATCATCCCTACTACTTATAATTATGATGGCAGTACCGACAGTGAGTATGGCAGCTCAACCCACAGTGAAACTCGGAACAGCTTCCACATTTGCCGTTTTGGCTGGTTCGGCAATTAGTAATACCGGTCCTACCACAATTAGCGGCAGTGCTGGTGGAGACATTGGACTGTCTCCAGAGAATCTTTCCTCCATCACGGGGGTGAATTTGATAACAATGAGTGGTGGAGCTGTACACGCAGCACCTGATGCTGTCGCACTTAAGGCCAAGAACGACCTAGTAACCGCCTATAATGATGCCGCGGGAAGAACGCCTGTCACTACCATTGCTTCAGAACTTGGTGGAACTACCTTGAAGCCAGGAACCTATGACTCAAGCGACGGAAAATTCGGAATTACGGGTACTCTGACGCTTGACGCCGAGAACGACCCTAATGCTGTCTTTGTATTTAAGACTGCCGAAACACTTATAACAGCATCAGGCAGCAGCGTTAATCTCATTAAGAATGCTCAGTCCTGCAAAGTCTTTTGGCAGGTTGGAAGCGCTGCAACCTTAGGGACAAACTCTAATTTTGTGGGACACATTCTTGCATTGACATCCATCACAGCCACGACAGGCGCCAAAGTGAAAGGACAGTTGTTGGCACGAAACGGCGCGGTCACGTTAGACACTAATACCATCACCAATGATAATTGTGAGACGACAGCTGTTAAACCGACGGTTACAGGCGGAAAGCTTCCTAAAACATCGACACATTTGTATGACTTAATCCTTCTCGGCGGAGCACTAACTCTGATTGGAGCCGTAGGTTGGAGAAGAAGCAGGAAGCGTTTCGTATAAAGTGAAACGATCATGGGGTAAAGGCAAATTTCCCCTGGTTACAGCCTTATCCTTGGGGCTTATGATCGTGGGGATAGGCTGTATCTCTTGGGTTCTATTTAGTATGTGGTCACAAGCAAAGGCTGATAATTTTGACCTTGCCCCAGGCGGATTGGGCTCTATTGTTACTTTTTATCCCAATGCAAAATTTCCACTTGGGTATAATGCAGAGCGCGTTGTTGTGGAAACAGATCCTTCTCTCCACTTGCCTGCACCCAATATAAACCGTTACCTTGTATATCCTTCGGAAGGTGACAATATTGGAAGTCTGACAATTCCAGCTTTAAAACAGAAATTATCCATTTTCCAGGGCACGGGTGAGAAGGACTTGAAGAAAGGTGTAGGGCACTTCACTTTAAGCGTACTGCCGGGGCAAGTAGACAATTGTGTGTTTTCCGGGCATCGCGAAACAGTCTTCAGACATCTGGGCAAGCTGAAGATAGGGGAACAACTCATTGTGCAAACATCAGTGGGTACCTTTACTTATGAGGTGAAGAGCACGCGAATCGTCCATGAAGACGACAGAACTGTGATTGTACCTACCGATCATGCTGTCTTGACACTGACTACCTGCTATCCCTTCAATACGCTTGGCTATTCTCCGGACCGTTATATCGTCTCCGCAGATTTAGTAAAGTCATCATAAATAAATCTTCAACACTAATAATAAGCGCTGGAAGCCACAATTGTAGGCATTCCAGCGCTTATTGACATTAACACAAACATTTCTCAACATCAGGAATAAGCGTTGAAGCATTATTTGACAGATTTAGTGTATCGGGAACTGATAACACATAAAACAAATCACTAAAATAAAGGGTTAGATAATAATCTATAACTAGACGATGAAAGAGCCTAAATCATTATGCTCACAAGAGAAAGTAGGAGAGGAAGGTATAGCTCATATGCAATCTATCATAGTGCTACCGGGACACCACCGGTTACCAATTCTACCATATACGTATAATGCGCTTGAGCCTGTCATCAGTTCAAGAGTATTACAAATTCACCATGACCAACATCATAAAGCCTATGTGGAAGGGTTAAACAAAGCGGAGCTCAAATTGGTCGAAGCAAGGCAGAAAAGGGATTTTTCCCTCATCAAACATTGGGAAAGGGAACTAGCTTTTCACGGTTCAGGGCATATTTTGCATAGTATTTACTGGAAATCAATGGCCCCTCCCGGAAATCGGTGGGAAACACCTGGGGCTGAGACTATGAAACATATCATGAGCTATTTCGGTAATCTAGTTGCATTTTGGGAACAGTTCAAAGCCGCTGCCATCAATGTCGAAGCCTCTGGATGGGCCGTGTTAGTATGGCAACCGGCATGGGGAAGATTAGAAATCCTGACCCTTGAAAAACATCAGGATATAACTCAAGTCGGTAGTATTCCCATACTTGTTATGGATGTATGGGAGCATGCTTATTACCTTGATTACCAGTACAGACGCAAAGACTATGTAACAGCCTGGGGGCAATTAGTGAACTGGGATGATGTTGAAAGACGATTACTGTTGGCGATGCAAGTCCAGATGCCTTTGGTCTAGGTTCTTACTTGGAACCAAAAAAGAACAAGGGACAAAAGGCTATTATTTTAGAAGCCTTTTGCATTTTTAATTTAAAAGCTACCACTATATTATAAAGTGGTAGCTTATGACCATATATTCTAAGAAGCTATTTCTAGCAGATAAGGCCCAAGGCGATAAGAATCAAGATAGCCACTGCGATAATTGCTACGCCAGCTCCAGCGCCTACTCCACAAGTAGCAACTGGGGCAACAGGACGAGGGCAACAAGCGTTCATTCCATACATAAGAAGTTCCACCTTTCTTTATAATTATAATTATAATTTATATTAGTATTTAGAATACGATTCCCATTGCGATCAGAAGAAGAATTATAATAACAACTGCAGCGATTCCAGAACCAAAGCCTTTATTGCAACCGCAATCTGTACCTTCAATCATTTTCATTTCCTCCATTTCCTAGTGATACCTCATAATATGAAGCTGGTCAAAATATGGAACTATATGGTAAATATATATTACTAAAGTGCTTTGGAAATACTTTAAGCTACAATGGCAATAGAAGTACAACCAGAGGGGGTACTTTGTAATGTGTCACATAAGCAACCAATCTCCATAGTTATGCATATACTACTTTAGTTACATGACGTTCTAGTGGGAGTTAATACCCGTGTCAGCGTTATAACACCCATAGATAATTGGGGGAGTTAAAGTGGCGTATTCTATTCTCGTTACCCGAAGTAATAGGCAGCTTTACCTGCTACAAGATGGTATTGCGGTTAAGACCTATCCGGTAGGGATAGGGAAGATTCTGACAGAGACGCCCATCGGTACTTATAGGATAGTGAACAAAGCTCCCAATCCTGGCGGACCTTTTGGAGTTCTTTGGATGGGACTAAGCAAACCTCACTACGGAATCCATGGTACCAACAATCCTCAATCAATCGGTGGATTAGTATCTAAAGGATGTATTAGAATGTATAACCATGATGTGCTCGAGCTATCAAAATTTGTACCGACCGGAACAATTGTAACCATCAAACCTTAATATTTATTATTTCTCAGCACTCTTAAAGGCTACCACTTAATTATAAAGTGGTAGCCTTTAACCATATATTTCTAGCAGATAAGGCCTAAGACGATAAGAATCAAGATTGCGACTGCGATAATTGCCACGCCAGAGCCAGCACCTACGCCTACGGCAAAAAAGTAGAGACTGGAGCAACAGGGCGTGGGCAATAAGGGGTCATTCCAGTATAATTCATTCCCCATCTCCCTGCGATAACTTATAATAGTAAATTTGTGGGCAGTATGGAAATTATAATTGAAAGATAGGGCATATAGACTTCGAATATTGGTAATTATCTAAATATTTAGGATATATACAATAAAAATGTTGAAAAGTGTCGTTAAAGTATGTTAATGTAGATATGTCAAGAACCATAATTTCTAACCTGATATATAGGAGGAGAAATTTATTATGAAAAATATTTTAAACAAATGGAATCAATTGAGCCTAGTAAAACAGATTATTATTGGTTTAATTATTGGTATTATCTTGGCTGTAACAATTCCAGATGTCGCAAAACCAATAACCATTTTTGGTACTTTATTTGTAGGCGCTTTAAAAGGGATTGCACCTATATTGGTCTTTTTCTTGGTGATGTCGGCCATCTCTCAACACAAGAGTGGTCATCAAACCAATATGAAATCCATTATTGTCCTTTATCTTTTAGGGACTTTTTTGGCCGCACTTGTGGCAGTTGCTGCAAGCTTTATGTTTCCAGTAACCTTAACACTTGCAGCGGGTGCTGAGAATGTGACGCCTCCTGGAGGTGTCGTAGAGGTACTCAAAGCGTTACTAATGAATGTTGTTGATAACCCGGTGAAGGCACTTTTTAATGCCAACTATATCGGTATATTGGCTTGGGCCCTGGTTCTTGGATTTGCTTTAAAAAATGTTCAAGATTCTACAAAAACGATGATTTCTAACTTTTCAGATGCATTAACTCAAATGGTCAGGTGGGTCATAAAATTTGCGCCCTTGGGAATTATGGGTCTTGTATTTGATTCCATTGCTACCAGCGGAATAGGGGTCCTACTCAGCTATGGACAATTACTTGCAGTTCTACTTGGATGTATGTTGTTTATGGCGCTTGTGGTCAATCCAATCATTGTGTACGTGAATATTCGTATAAACCCATTCCCACTTGTGTTTAAATGCTTAAAGGAAAGTGGTATTACAGCCTTCTTTACTCGTAGCTCAGCCGCAAATATCCCTGTAAATATGAGCTTGTGTGAGAATCTAGGTTTAGATAAGGATACGTATTCAGTCTCTATTCCATTAGGCGCGACCATTAATATGGCGGGCGCAGCTGTCACTATTACTGTTATGACGCTTGCAGCGGTTAATACGCTGGGTATCGAAGTTGATGTAGCTACAGCATTAATCCTCAGCTTATTGGCCGCTGTAAGTGCTTGTGGTGCTTCAGGAGTAGCGGGTGGTTCGCTATTGCTGATTCCTCTAGCGGCGGGCTTATTCGGAATCTCAAATGAGGTTGCTATGCAGGTTGTTGGTGTAGGTTTTATCGTCGGTGTTTTACAAGACTCTTTCGAAACCGCACTTAACTCATCTACCGACGCACTTTTCACAGCCACTGCAGAATTTGCTAAGCGGAGAAAAGAAGGAAAAGAGATCTTCATTAATAAATAGACACTTAATGACTATTTAGCTTGACTCGTATCTTCTCGCTAAAGACCTCGCAAGAAATTCTTGCGAGGTCTTTAGCTACCGGATTTATAATGTCTCTTATGACTTCATCATTCCCACCGCCAGGGTTCCTCTTTTTCCCATTGTCAAATTCTTTTGGTCTTGGGTCAGGGGCCGTCCTGCCTTAACTAAGGCCGTCAATACACCACATTGAGACGTATCACCGACCAGAACAAAGCCCTTTAGAAAGTCTCCCTGCCAAATTAGACTGCAATAAAGAGGCCTATCATCCAGCATTTTTAAGCCTTCTTCTTGCTTCCAATTTCCTAGGCCCGTTTTTTTCGGAATTTTTGTAATGCCAGCGGACATGGCGGAGAGACCAAAAAAATCTACAGAGTTTAAACTGAGGGATCCGGGATAGACTTCGTGTCCTCCACACATATTTGCCCCAGCAATTCTACCTTGGGTCGTTGCATTTGGCCAAGTAGCATTGACCGTGTACTGTTGACGAACTATGTCCCAAGTCTCAGCAATATCTCCGGCCGCATAAACATTGGGAACACTTGTGGCTAAGGAAGAATCTACCCGAATGCCTTGACCGATATTGAAACCGAGATCTCTTAAATTACCTATATTCGGACGAACTCCCTTACCAACAATGACGATATCAGCCTTAAGTTCTGTTTTGGGTGCAATTAGCACACTTTGAATATGGTTTGTTCCGGTGATTGCCGTCGCCCCGGTTTGTAATAGGAATTTCAGTCCGTTGGCTTCCAAGTGGCTTTGGATTAGGCTAGCCGATTTTGAATCCAGCATTTGAGATAGGAGTTGCCCCGAAGAAATCAAGACGGTGACTTCAAGCCCGCGTTTTCTTAAAGCATAAGCACTCTTCAGACTGACGAGACCCCCACCGATGGTGACGCCTTGTTGCGCGCCCTGCTCTAAGACTGCATTAATAGCAAGGGCATCCTGCATCGTGCGCAGCGTAAAGACTTCTGGAAGATCTGCACCGCGGATTGTTAGCTTCCTCGCTGAAGCCCCCATCGCCAGTAAGAGTTTATCATAGCTCCATTCTCGCCCGTCGGTACTAAGAACAAGTTGACGTTCAGGATCGATCCGGTGAATGTCTACGCCATAAACGACCGTTAGATTGAGTCGATCAGCAAAACCTTCTTCACGTAAGTACAGTCGAGAAGCGGGGATGTCCCCTGCTAAGAAATAGGTGGTTAAGCAACGCGAATAACTGGGTTCATTTTCTGCCGTTAGGACAATGATTTCTGTCTGGGTATCGTGCTTTCGGATTTCTTCAATGGCAAATAACCCTGCTGCACTATTCCCTATGACAATGTAGCTCATAATTTCTTCGCCCCTTAACTAGGAAGTCCGAGATTTTTGCGTTTTTCTCGGATATCCTTAATCAGTCCATGAGCAGCCTTCAAGGCGTCGGTCTCTATATAGAATTTGCCACCAATTACAGCACTCAGCCCCTGGGTCAGTAATTCTGCCACTGCTTTACTGCCGAGCACGGGCGGAACAACACCAAGGTGAGTGGTAAGTCCCATGGTCACAGCCCAAGTTCCAATACTAAGAGCTTTTTCATGTTGGGGTTCCGGAGCACTGGCAGCAACCGGCAATAAGGATGAATCAACCTTTAAGTATTTAGCTATTGCTGTAACTAAATCTCCGATCCTTGAATTATCCACACAGCTACCCATATGAAGTACTGGCGGAAGTGGGGCGTCGAGCCCTGCCGCCTGACCAATAGCGGTCAACACAGCTTTCAAACCCTCTCCAGCATACTTCTCAGTTCCTTCGGAATTCATAAGACCTGCCTTAGCCAGGGCATGTGCTGAACATCCAGTAGCCACGACAAGGACATTATTCTTAATGAGTTCTTTCACTAAGTCCACATGAATGAGATCATGGGTTACTTGGACATTGTTGCAGCCTACTGTTGCCACAACCCCCAAGATGTTACCATTCACTATATTATCAACGAGCGGTTTCAGAGGAGTGACAGGGTCCAACCTGGATAGAGCGTCAAGGATGGCCTCCACACTAAATCCTGCCATAATTTTGCGTTTGTAATTAGGGATTTGTACCTTCTTAGGATTCCGCTTGCAATAGGAGGAAATCGCTTTACGTACAATTTCTTGAGCGGCTTCGTCGGCGTTTTCTAATGCAAAGGGAATGTGGGTGGCGCCTGGAAGTTTCACAATTGGCATCGTTGTGATGATATCCGTATGATAACAAGCAGCGACTTGTGTTAAGGAAGGCATAATACATTGAACGTCCACGACCATCGCGTCAACAGCTCCGGTCACAATGGCTAGTTCTTGAGCTAGGAAGTTTGTCACAAGCGGGATTCCTCCACGCATTAAAACTTCATTGCCAGTACAACAAATTCCAGAGATTAAAATACCTTTGGCTCCCACAACACGCGCTTCTTCTTGAAGTTGTTCAGTCCAATAGACAATTTTCTCAGAAAGCAGGGGAACATGGCCATGGACAATCAGATTGACATGGTCTGCCTTGAGGACGCCTAAATTCGCTTCAGTCACTACGGGAGTGGGGGTTCCAAAAAGTATATCTTGCATATCTGTCGCCAACTTTAAGCCAGAATAACCGTCCACTAGCCCTTGTTTCGCCGTGGCTAGGACTAGATTTACGGGGTCAGCATCCATGCCCATAGTCGTCTGATGCATTGCTTCCCGAATTTCTCGGTCTGGATTACGAGGCAAAATTCCAAGGCTCGCCCAAACGGCAATTCTTTCTTTGGGAGCATTTGCCATCAACCACTTGATAGGGCTCTTTCCATGATTCGCTAGATCTGCATAAGCGACTTCGACAACTTCCAAGGCAAGTGCCGCTTTACTTTTGTCGGAGATCTCTAAACCTAACCCGTTCGCTACCTGATGCAATTTCGTTTCGTCCGTGATCGTGTAATTGATTTCTCCCTTCGCTGATAACTCCAAAGCTTCTACAACGTCATACGCATGATCAACATGGGCCGCCGCGCCCGCTGCCACTTGCCTGAGCAAATTGCGAGCTACGATAGTATCTGCATTGGCGCCGCAAATTCCTGCTTTCGGACCGTTGCCAAATGGATCAATTCGACAGGGACCTTGAATACAATGGCGACAACATACGCCTAAGCTTCCAAACCCGCACTGAGGTTGTTGCGCTTCATGACGATCCCAAACAGTTACGACGCCATCTAAGGCCGCTTTCGGTAACAATTCTAAGACGGCAGGATCAATGGATTTTTGAGATTTCATATTAAATGACCCCCTTCATTTGGTCTAAGAAGATTTGCCGTCCGCTTGCAGCAAATTCTTGAACTTCCACAAATTCCAAAGCTTTGGTCGGGCAGGCGACCACACAGGCCGGATTGTAATCTAATTCCTGACAACGATCGCACTTGGCCACTTTGTGAGTCGAAGAAACTTCCGCGATCACGCCAAATGGGCAGACCATTACACACATCATGCAACCAACGCATTTTAGTTCATCGACTTGAATAAGCCTCGTTGTGCAATCGAACTGCATAGCGCCACTCATACAAGCATCAACACAAGGCGCATCTAAACATTGCCGACATTGTAGTGGGAAATTACACCCTCCACTGGACTCGACAAAGACCCGCTTTTGGGGTGGTTTAGGTTCATTAATTGCTTCAAATAAAGTTTTGCTGGTCGAATGAGCCACTGCACACGCCAGCTCACAACTTTTACAGCCTAGGCAATGTTCGCTTCTGGTCAGAATCTGTTTCAACTTTATCCCTCCCTTTAACTTCCATCGCCATAATCTAAGTCCATTTGGGTATATGAAAAATCTACCGTTTGGCGATTGATTTAAGAATATCATGACTAAGAATGCACGTCACTACAATTAACTACTGAATTAAGTTCCCCATTGTATGAGGCTTTCGTAATGTGGTAAACTCAAGGTTGCCGAGAGTATCTGCCGGGTGCAAGAACGTGCGAATTATGAGAAGATAAACAGAGCTAAGAGGTGAAACATGTTAAATCTAGGCCAGATACTAGATGCGAAATACGAAGTTATTAAGGTTTTAGGACAAGGCGGTATGGGGATCGTGTACCTCTGCAAGAACAGTAGGTTAGGGAATTTTTGGGCAGTTAAGGAAGTCAATAGCAAGTGGAAAAACCAAATAGATTTTCTTGCTGAGCCTAATATGCTAAAAAATTTAAGCCACATAGGAATTGTACGTATTATTGATATATTTTACGAAGACGATAATTTATACATTGTAGAGGATTACATTGAAGGGAAGACCTTGAAGGAGCAGGTGAAGGCTAACGGTCCGTTGTCTTCAGAATTGGTGAAGGACATATCACTGCAGCTAGGCAGCATATTAGATTACCTTCACAGCTTTAATCCACCGATTGTATATAGGGACTTAAAGCCCTCTAACATAATGATAAAGCCTAACAACAAGGTGGTTTTGATTGACTTTGGAATAGCACGAATCTATAAGGAAAGCCAAGAAGGCGATACTATGATTTTAGGTTCTAAAGGTTACATAGCACCAGAACAGCTTTTGAATATACAATCCAATACTCAGACGGATATTTATTCTCTGGGTGCCACGATGTTTTTTATGCTTACAGGTAAATCCATGACATTACCCACGGAGATTATGGAGCAGAAAAATTACCCTGAGCAGGCAGCGACGAGTTTAGTTAAAGTGATTCAAAAGGCTTCAGCACTAGAGCCTATAAGTCGCTATGTTGATGTAAAACCGATGATGTCTGATCTAAATGCTATTTCTGATGATGTAGACAATACAGTGTTGAGGAACTCCCATGAAGCGGATGCCGAGGCCACCCAAAAAAGAGCTTTCGGAGCGGCAATAATACCGATCATAGCTGATGGAGAAGAAACAGTGTTTAGGAACTCACATGAAGCTGTTGCTGATGCGACCCGAATAAAAGCTATTGTGGCCGCTAAGACGCCTAAGAAGAGGACCAAATTAATTATCATAGCAGTGCTTGCATGTATCATCGCTTTGATCTTATTCAGCTGTTATAGGAAAGATAATACGCCTACTGCTACTCCTAAAACAACTGAGACAACTGTGCCGAAGGTACAACCTATTATTGAAGTTGTGGAAAAGGACACTATTATTAAAGGAATTTTAAATAGTAAAAATCCGGTCATACCAAATTCTGACTCTAGCAATGTAAAAGATAAACATAAGGGTAATAAGGATAAGCCGGAGGAAAAGATACAAATATTTGTTTTAGATCCTGCTGCAACTATTTCCAACTCAAACTTATCTATTCTATTAACTCACATTCAGGTTAATAAGAATGAGGTGATAGCTACTTTAAGCATTAAGAACACTGCTGATGCCGCTTTGAAATTAGATGTGAGTAAAACCTATTTGGTCGATGGTGAAAATGACTCTAATAGAGGCTATAATCCAGATTCAACGGGACTACTATCAATTCCTCAAAGTTCAAGTAAACAGGAAGTAAAACTATACTTTAATGATTTTGATTTTGATTTTGATGAAAGCCCTTATACCTTGAAAACAGTCTTGAGTTCAGTTATAAATAAAAATAAAGATATTAATTTGCACATAGATATAAAATAATTCTTAGCAATAAAACATGTAATTTACAGGAATAAATGAGGAGAAATTAAAATGAGTGAAAAACTAAAACAGCTTAGTAAATTAAAGTTTTTGGGCGAATATCAGCAACTGTTGTCGGTGTACTAGTTGTGTTTGCTATCTTCTATGCGGTGTCTAATAGGGACTACACAGGAGCAGCTGCTGGGGAAGCTATACAAAGAGCAATAGCGGTGGGCGAAGGAGGAGTAACAGCCGCTCAGGATGGTATCTACACAGAGATGCACAAGATGATCAACACTAAGATCGTAGCAGAAGATGGAGAGGTATGGGGAGAAATACTAATAACTATAGAGAAGTGTTACAAGGTCATTAAAGACGTCAACGAGACTGATTACGTTGACAAAGACATCTTGTTGCAGTACCTCGCAAATTGGAAAGCAGGAGACTTTACCCATGCAGTTGCCGAACATAATTATCTGTGGGGTGCCCTTGATGGGACAGTTGGTAGAGCAAAAAGTCTCAGAACTTAAGAAGTTGTTCTACTATTCCCCTCCTAGTAAGGGGTATCTTTGTGCTACTGATTGTTATTAGCCAGACAAAATTTGTGTACTCTACAGAGAATATAATCATTCGTTTGGTCATTTGACCGTTATTTCACTTTATGGAAGGAAGGATAGAAAAGATGTGGAACGTCTAGAAGATAGCTACATACCTCGAACTAGAACTGGGAAATGATAATATACTAAAGTTACGGCACTTATATAATCCGATAATATTTGATGACGGTGAGGTGTGAAATGGCTTTAGAGAAATCTAGTTTAGATCATAATATATGGTTAAAATTGTTGCTGAAAATGCCTTCCTTGTTTTTCGGCTTCTTTTTATTTGCTGTGGCAATACTGTTAGCACTTTATTCAAAGCTTGGAATGAGTCCGTGGGATGTTTTTCATATGGGTATTGTTAATCATTCCATGCTTTCATTAGGACAAACGTCACAGATTGTAGGGCTTGTTTTAATAGCAATATCAATGTTTCTTGGAGTAATTCCTGGAATTGGAAGTATGCTTAATATGATTTTCATTGGTTTTTTCATTGATCTAATTAATGGTATCGGAATAATAAATACACCAGGGAGCATGCTAGGGAAAATACTAATGCTGTTAACAGCTATCCTAATTATGGGGATCGCTTCATTTTTTTACTTACAAGTTGAACTTGGCGCTGGCCCAAGAGATGGATTAATGGAAGGTCTTGTCATTAAAACGAATAAACCAGTTTGGCTGATCAGAGGATCTCTAGAAATAACAGCCTTGATAATAGGGTTCTTTTTGGGAGGCCCAGTAGGAATTGGAACACTTCTATTGGCAGTAGCAATTGGACCTTCCGTACAATTCGCATTTACAATAGGAAAATATGATTCTATAAAAGCTCAACATATGAATTTTATTGATCTATATGCACACATCAAGGGCACAAATGAAATTGGAGGAAGGCCATGAATTTTATAGGTAATATTATTTGGTTATTATTAGGTGGTATCATTGCGTGTATTGTTTGGCTTATTGCAGGTCTGATTTTATGCATAACGGTAATTGGTTTACCCTTTGGAATTCAATGTTTTAAGATTGCGGGATTTGTCTTGTGGCCATTTGGAAAAGAAATAGAACTTGGTAATTTTGGAGCTGGAGGGTTGCTCTTGAATATTATCTGGCTCATCTTTTTTGGTTGGGAGCTAGCCATCGCTCATTTAGTAATAGGCGCATTTTTTTGTGTAACAATTATAGGCATACCCTTTGGAATTCAGCACTTTAAATTTGCTCAACTTGGACTCATGCCATTTGGGGCTATCATAAACTAACTTACGTCACCCTATTGATAGAATTATTTTCGCAAGTATTAAGTTCATTTGCACAATGAATGAACAGCAAAGCCCTGCACTTCTTAAAGAGTAGTGCAGGGCTTTCTTAACCGCAAAAGAACCCAGAAATTCTTTTGTGAGCTCCAATTTATTACAAGATTTCATGGTTAAACACTACCATCCAATCATGACTGCCTTTTTAGCATTACCTCAAATACAAGAATGTAGATGCTATGATTAAATATTCATGTATTATTATTTTCGTTATTCATAGCAGGAACATTTGAGAAGTTTATTGAATCCTAAACGAATACAAATAATGAACAGGACTATTTGTGTTTTTAAGTATTTGAAAAATTCGATCTGGTGGTGGATTAGTTGAAGCAAAAAGTCGTATTGATTCATGGATATAACAAAAGTTCAAAAGATATGGGTGAGTTGAAAAAAAATTTAGAAAATTTATCCTATGAATGTGTTTCTATTGATTTGCCATTAACTTTCAAGAGCTTTGAAGAGAATTCATTAATCTTTGAGGATAAGGTAAAGGAATTAGTTTCAAATCTTAATGTGAATGAGACACTCAATTTTGTAGGTCACAGCACAGGGGGGTTAATTCTAAGGAGATTTATTGCTGACGGGAAGTTATCACATAGAGTTGGAAAGTGTGTATTAATTGCTACCCCAAATAACGGAAGTGAATTGGCTGATATTGTTGGCAAAAAAGCAGCGATATTCTTGAAAATATTCAAAATTCTTGCTTCTCTACAAAGTGAGAAGGTAAAACAACTTAATCTAGATAATTCGTATAATATTGAAATAGCCGCAATTGCGGGTAATAAAAGCGATTTATTATTAAGTAGATTTATATCTGATGAAAATGATGGTATGGTTGGTACTAAATCAGTTTGGTACGAAGGATTAAGAGATTTTATCATACTACCCTATGGACATAAGACTATACATTATCAGAAGGAAACATCGGTTTTAATCCAATCGTTCTTCGAGTATGGCAGGTTTGCTTAAAGGGGATAGACACCCATATAAACAGTTTGAGTTCTATCTTTAACGGCGATTGTCAACCACCTCCGTTTCCCAACCTGCAACTAACTCTAAAACTCTAGCGGATCCTGCTGTTGCCCGAGGCCAGAGTATTTATGATGACCAATGCAAAGTTTGCCATGGGGTAAATGGCTTAGGTGAAAGTAAACTTTAGGAGTAATCGTTATGATAAGAAAAGCGACTTTAGAAGATTTAGAAGATATTATGGAAATTATAAAGCAAACTATTGTTGAAATGAATGCGTACGACAACTATCAATGGGATGAAAATTACCCTCAGGAAGAAGATTTCATTCGTGATATTCAAAAAGAAGAATTATTTGTGATAGAAAGAAAACGGAAAATAGCTGGCTTTGTATGTATTAATAAAGTAGAGCCCGTTGAATACAATGGATTAAACTGGACAGTAGATGAAGCAGCTGTGGTTCTTCACAGAATGTCAGTTTATACCGCTTACAGAAGAAGTGGAATTGGTATGGAATTAATGAGATTTGCGGATGAGGTAGCTTTAAAAAATAATCTAAAATATATAAAAACCGATACTTATTCTATAAATAAAAACATGAACGCACTGTTTGTAAAATGCGGATATAACCTTGTTGGTGAAATTAGGTTTCTGGGAAAAGAAAAAACATTCTACTGTTATGAAAAAGTGATCAATTAATTGAATGCCCCACAATCTTTATGTAACCAAGAAATATTAGGTTACCACCTGTCATAAACTATAATGGCTTTTTTCATAATGAAGAAGCTAAAATATCTCTGGCATTGAAACACGGATGTAGGAAGAACGTTCTTCCTACGCTCCATAGGGACCAAAGCCCCCCAAAATTAATTTGGGGGGGCTTTGGTTTATCAAGATGTATTACTGTACCTTTTATCAACGCATATCAAGAGGGTTGGATTACCGATGTGTCATTCACTTTTGTTACAATCGATTGATTGCGTGTTAAAGCACTATTTCTCAAAAGTTGTTTGTAAGTTGTAAGATAAGTTATTTATATATATCCTTAATACTATTATACCAATAAATTCCTTTGTGTAACAGTTTGTCTAGTAGGCGATTTACCATTCCAGATGTGGTATTATAAACTTAATTAAAAATATAATAGGGAATAAATGAGGAGGAATTTATATGCCTGGAACAAAAAAAGTTAAAGTATTAATGGTTCCCGTTTCTGAATACCCTGTAGTATATAATACCGACACCTTAAAAGATGCAATAAAGGTTCTTCAGAACTATATTGGTGAGAATAAACAGCATCGTTCGATGATTGTGTTAAAAAAAGAAGGAACGGAAGAAAAAATAGCAGGTATTTTAACCGTACGGGATATACTTAATGCTATCAAAGTAAAAACACTGAGTTATGAAGGTGCGGAGGCTTTTACAATGTCTTGGAGCAGATTTTATCATAAAAGCTCTTTATGTATTAGCTGCACTACTAAGGTTGGAGATGCAATACGCCCACTAGTCACTGATTTTGTTCAATCTGAACAAAACGTATCTGATGCAATTGGTATAATGATGACTAAGAAGATTAATATTTTACCAGTATTTGAAGGGAAAGAACTGATCGGGATTATTCGGGCTATCGATGTATTGGATTATGTTGGTGAGTTATTATAATTAGCAGAGTTATAATAGTACTAGATCGTTAAGAAGAGCGAAACAAATTGTTTCGCTCTTCTTAACGATCTAAGTTAAAATTATATTGTTAAAGACTACTACTTCAAAATAAAGTAGTAGTCTTTAACAATATAAGAGAAGTTTTAGAAGAATACGCCTAAGGTGATAAGAAACAAAATTGCTATTGCGAGTTGAAACAATGCTGGTTTATCATTGGGACTGACTACATGATCACTTGTTTAAGAAATTTTCATACCGTTTTAACCATATCTAAGAATTTTGTGGCTCATATGGATAAATATTACTAAAATAGACATAATGAACAGTAGTAATGCGTCAGAGCGATTTAGGTTCCGCAGGATAGCGGTAGACAGCACAGGGAAGGATGCCGATAAAGTGAAAATTGGGTTTCCACGTGCGTTATTTTATTACGATTATTTCCCATTCTGGGCTGGATTTTTTCATCAATTAGGCATTGAGGTGGTGACCTCTCCACCTACAAATCGCAAAATTATGGAACAGGGTTTGAAAAAAGCAAGTGATGAAACGTGTTTGCCACTTAAACTTTTAGCAGGACATATACAATCCCTAGAAAACGTAAATGCGATTTTTCTTCCCCGCATGGTTAGTTTTGCGGCGAACACGTACAGTTGTCCAAAATTCTTAGGAATTCCGGAAAGCCTTTTCCCCGCTGTCCCTTCTGGAATGCCAATCTTAACCGTCACGCTAAATTGGCGTAAGGGACAACGTCAGGTACTGAGAGATCTTCAGGTTTTCGGGCTTCAGCTGGGTAAGGGCAAGCCCGAAATAAAGAAAGCGTTTAACTTAGCACAAGAGTGGCAAAAACAATACCAAGACTCAAAGGGTCAGGGATGGAATTTCGAGGAGAACATCCGTATGATTGCTTCAATGTGTTCGGCAAATACTCAAAAAGTTACTTTATCTACTCAGGGAACGTGGAAAAACCGGCTGCTTGCCAAGATGCCCCGAAAGGCTCTATTTCCGACAATCCCGTTGATTCCTATTGTGACTCATGATACGAATCGAATGAGAATAGCGTTAGTCGGGCATTCTTATCTAATTTATGAAGGTTATGCAAACCTAAACCTTCTCGGTAAGCTCCGCGAGAAGGCAGAGGTGGAGTTGGTCCAACACGTTAAGCAAGACGAGGTCGATATTCATTTGTTAGGGTTGCATAAAAAATTATTTTGGACGCACGCTAAGGAGATATATGGGGCAGGGAATAAGTTTGTCACGGATCCGAAAATTGATGGGGTCATCTATTTGTCATGTTTTGGATGCGGAACTGATGCCATGGTTCAAGATCTATTAGCGCGTTTTGCTCGGGAACAGCACAAACCCTATATGACAATAACTCTTGATGAACACAGCGGAGAGGCGGGACTTGTCACTCGCCTAGAAGCCTTTTTAGATATGGTTGAAAGAAGGAAAGTACATGAAGGTTACGTTTCCACACATGGGGAACGCCTGGATCGTGATTCAAACGCTCTTTGAGACCCTCAATGTTGAAGTGGTGGTCCCACCTATGAATAGTAAACGAACCTTGGAGTTAGGTACAAGGCTGTCACCCGAATCGGCTTGTCTTCCCATGAAATTAAATCTGGGTAATTATATTGAAGCCGCTGATCAGGGCGCGGACACGATTGTGATTACGGGAGGGATCGGTCCCTGTCGTTTTGGCTATTATGGCGAAATCGAACGGCAAATTCTTCGTGATGCAGGATATGTGTATGATCTGGTGACGCTTGAGCCACCTGATGGAAGTTTGCTTGGGCTTGCCCAAAGAATTCGATATTTAGCCGGATCAAAGAATTCTTGGGCAAAGATTCTCAAGGCCTTACGATTCTCCTATCTTAAAAGTGTTGCGTTAGACAGAGTTGAAGATTTGATTCATGCAGCCAGACCAAGGCTTCCGGACTCCAGGGGAACGGAGAAATTGTATGAGGATGCCAAACTACGCTTAGCGCAGACTATGACTGAATATGGAGTTAACGATACAGTTCGATGGGTACAAGAAAGTATTCGTGAACGACAAGAGGCACTAAGTCCTTCTGAACTGCTTTGCAATCCTCTGCGCATTGGGATTATTGGGGAAATATATACGATTCTAGATACCTATAGCTCAGTGGGTATTGAGGTAGAATTGGGGCGTTTAGGTGTGGAGGTAGATCGTTCAATTTATCTATCGGGGTGGGTTGGCAACCATGTATTTCAAGGAATGGCCCCAGGATACAGGTCAATTAAATCCTACCCAGCTCATGCAAAACCCTATTTGCCACATTTTGTAGGGGGACATGGTCAGGAAACAGTGGGAGCTGCCGTGAAATTTGCGAAGGAAGGCTTTGATGGAATCATTCAAGTTTACCCTTTATCTTGCATGCCTGAGATTGTGGCAGCCAGTATTTTGCCGAAAGTACAAGAGGCATACAAAGTGCCTATTATGACACTGATTGTCGATGAACATACGGGACATGCAGGAATGCAAACGCGCCTAGAGGCTTTTGTAGATTTGCTGCAAAGGGCAAACTTTGAACCAGGAATTGAACAAAGAAGAGGGGAAGTGCTTAGCGTTGGGGAAAGATAAGTGCTTTCTAGGGGTAGACGTTGGGTCAGTCAGTACAAATATAGTGTTGCTGGGATCAGATAATACTTTAAAAGAGGCTCTATACCTTAGAACGCAAGGTCGGCCCATGCAAACAATTCAAGAAGGAATTAAATTACTGAGGTCTAAGACGGGAGACTCAGCTGAAATAATTGGGGTGGGAACTACGGGAAGCGCTCGTCAGCTTGCGGCGACATTATTAGGCGCAGATGTCGTGAAAAATGAGATTACAGCGCATGCAGTGGCAGCTTCTCGCGTCAATCCTAAGGTACAAACAATTCTCGAAATTGGAGGGCAAGACTCGAAAATAATTATTCTTAGGGATGGCGTTGTTTCTGATTTCGCTATGAATACTGTCTGTGCAGCCGGAACAGGTTCGTTTCTAGACCAGCAAGCCGCGAGGTTGGGCATACCCATTGAAGAATTCGGTCCGTTGGCCTTACAGGCAATACATCCAGTGCAGATTGCAGGGCGCTGTTCTGTCTTCGCCGAATCAGATATGATCCACAAACAGCAGTTAGGGCATTCTCTCTCAGATATTTTGGCAGGTCTATGTCAGGCAATGGTGAGAAATTATCTAAATAACGTGGGTAAAAACAAAGATATACGAGGGCCAATTTTCTTCCAAGGAGGGGTAGCCGCAAATCCCGGAATACGTAAAGCATTTGAAGAAGAGTTAGGGCAACCGATCATTGTGCCACAACATTTTGGCGTGATGGGTGCCTTAGGGGCGGCGTACTTAGCCCAGGAAAAACTTGGTAGGCAAGTTGCCGTGGAAACAAAGTTTCGTGGCTTACACCTAGGTGAGGCTCAATTCCAGGCAAAGAGTTTTGAATGTTCCGGGTGTGCTAACCGGTGTGAGGTTGTAGAAATCATGCAGGATGGGATAAGTTTGGCGATGTGGGGAGATCGGTGTGGAAAGTGGTCGATCCCTATTACTCCCCGTGTTGGCAAAGATATTGCTGAATATAAAGATGAACTACGGGGGGCTTAGCAATAATAATTCATTAAGGTGCTGTCTCTTCATAGCAATTAGATGCTATGAAGGGACGGCGCCTTTCTTTGCGGAATTAAATAGACAATTTAGCAACCTCTTCCGCACTGAAAGAGGTTGCTAATAGAATGATGCAATTATGAGATGCTTAACGGAGATAGTTGCAAGTATATTCGAATCACTATGAGTGATCCTGTAGTATTACCGTACAAGGCGTTGTATAATATAATAATTAAATAGATTATAGAGGAGTTAAAATGTCCTTGGAGATTGAAGATAAAGAAAAGATGATCAAAACCTGTCAAGCTATATTGGAAACTTGTGAAAAACCTTTTGTCTGGGCAGAAGATCCCGATCAAGAATACAACCCTGGTAAGCCTTTTAATCTTTTTCTACCGCATCAACAGATAGATCACGAGTTACATAAGCTGTTTGAAACATTTTCTAACTCTGAATATTTGTACGATCAGATTAATGCAACTTGTACGCTTGATGAGGCCTGGGTAGAGCTTGGGACCTACGCCATGGATAGAAATATTGGTCTTTGTTTCAGTAAATATACCTTAAAACCAGAATATGCTGAGCAAGTCAAAACCTATTTTAATCAACGTCTCATTGAATTGAAGTAACGGAATAGAGAAATAGGTTCATCATTAATTTCCGTGGCTATGTACCCTAACACGTAAAGAATTTCTCATCGTTATTTTTAGAAACCTTCCCTGGGAGTATGAATAGGAGGAGTTTTTGCTTATAGTTTTCTATCCCCTATACTGAAGTTTAGGGGTCTTTTTTGGTCACTGATAATTCTTTATCATAAAGGCTAATAAAGGGCAATCAAGGTGCCTTTACGCCTACTATAGGAAAAACAATAGAAGTTAAGTTGAAATATTATAGGGGGACATTATGGTAGGAAATATTTATAAAAAAGTATATAATCCCAATTCTATCGCGATAAAATTCAAGGCAGGTAATGTCACCTACGAACAGCTGGATAATACAGTAAATCAATATTCAAGTCTATTATTAAGGTTGGGAGTGAAAGCAGGGGAACGAGTACTTCTGAGTTGCCCTAATTCACCTGAATTTATCTATTCCTATTTGAGTGTCGTGAAAAATGCAGGCATTATCGTACCAGTTAATCTACAGCTTACTATGGAAGAAATTGCATATTTCATTAAGGATTCTCAAGTGAATTTCATGGTGATCCATCCTGCAATTATGCAAAAAATGAAACATACTAAAGAATCTATCCAAGCGCTCTTGGGCATCAAAGTCATTGTTCTAGATGAGGCCTTTGAGAGGACTATTTCTGAAGTTACTCCTGCAGTATTTGAGGAATTTTCCGATGAGAATGCAGTATCAACCTTTTTATATACCTCTGGAACTACAGGAAAACAGAAGGCTGCAATGCTTACCCATAAAAATCTTGTGATTAATGCTGAACAGTGCCGGCTGGCATTTCATGGAACAGCCACTGACAACTATATGTGCGTACTTCCAATGTTCCATGTTTTTGCATTTACAACCTGTGTTCTAAACGCGTTAGCGAGCGGTGCAACAGTGACAATACTGGAAAAATTTCATCCAAAAGAAGTCATTGAGTCTTTGCTAAATGATGGTATTACTGTTTTTATGGGAGTTCCAACCATGTATATATTATTGCTGGAGGCGTGCAAGAGTAATGTTACTTTCTCTAAGCTTCGCTTAGCGGTTTCCGGGGGAGCACCGCTTCCTGTTGAAGTACTTAGACAGGCTAAGGATATTCTGAAGCTTCCTGTCGTGGAAGGATACGGTTTGACCGAAGCCTCCCCTGTAGTAAGCTTTAATCCTTTGAAGGGGATAAAGAAAGAGGGCTCTATAGGTCTGCCTGTTGCTTTTGTTGAATGCAAGATTGTTGATGAAAACGATCTTGAGATGGCTGTTGGGGATATTGGTGAACTTGTAGTACAGGGCGAAAATGTGATGTCAGGATACTTCAACCAGTTTGAAGAAACAAAAGAGACTCTAAAGCATGGGTGGCTGCATACCGGAGACCTAGCGAAGAAAGATGAAGACGGATATATTTTTATAGTAGACAGAAAAAAAGATATGGTCATAGCTGGAGGCTTGAATGTATATCCACGGGAAGTTGAGGAAGTGATATATCAGTATTCGAAGGTGAAAGAGACTGCAGTTGTCGGAATTGACGACAAATTAAGAGGCGAGTATGTGAAGGCATTCATTGTACTCAAAGACGGTGAAGAATGTACTTCAAAGGAAATATTAAGGTATCTGAAAGAACATATTGCAGGTTATAAGTTACCTCGTGACATTGAATTCATTTCTGATCTCCCCAAAAATAGTAGCGGCAAAATACTGAAAAGAATGCTTAAAATACAGGCTGACAGTAAAATAAAAACACTCAAAGATCAGTCGGTGGTGACTTCGTAGATATTATAATATGTCGATTGATTTAACAAATCACAAACACCTGGAACAACAGTGAAGACGAGCTAGCGCAAGCCAACTCGTCTTCACTTCGTTTTTCTGCAACAGAAGCTTTTTATAAATTTAAAATTCTTGAACTAAATATTAATTAATTCAACGCATCAGACGGCAGGTCTTTTATCCAGTCTGGTTGTGAGGATAACACCTTAAAGCCGAATTTCATTAACTGGACGTCATCGACCCTGATACGGTCTAATATCTCCTCAGTTAAATTAATTTTTTCGTACAGGTAAGGGTTATTCATTAAGAAAATTCTAAATTTGTCTAGATCATAGCAGGCCATAAAAAACAGTTTGATAATTTTTTCATTAGTTTCAAGGTCGCTGGTAAGTTTTAAGTGTTCAGGTATCTCTTTAAACCCCTGTTCCATTTCTTCGTAGATCTCTAAACCCTGGTCAAGAATCCATTCCTTGATGGTTTGTGCCTTTATCTCAGTTAGCCCGTGGCAGCGGGTACTGTCAAAACAAAAAGAGTATTTCCCCTCGCCTAGCATGTCAACTGGTGCAATACGGCAGGACCAAGACCGCTCCTGGTAAACCCCGCATCCCTTTGTTGTGATGAAGGGACAGTTCAGATTATCCTCCTCGGACATCTTGATTTGCACTAGGGGAAAGCCAGGCTGTTGCACAGGTACGGTAAGGGTATATTTCTCCAAAAATTCTCCTGAAGAGATTCTCAGGAAATTTTTCATGCGCAGGACATCGTAAGGAGTCAGATAAATATTGATATCCCGGCAGCATTTTTTAAAGCAATCCAGCCCATCATGGCAATGAAATTTAAATTCACTGTCTTCATTTAGGACTAAAGCTCGGTGATCCATAAATTTGCCCCCTTTAAAATACCTTATTATTATAAGTCATCTCCCCGGGATAAGATAGTGCAAGTAGTCTTCAGCGAGATTGCGGGCTTTGTTGGTGATGTTTTGGAGCAACAAAAAAATATGGTGCAAGTAGTGAGACGACCTAATGGACAAAATATCGATCGTAAATTCAGCTAGGCATTAATATTTGTTATGTTATTGGCATTGACTAAGGATTCTAACGCAGATATAGTAAATTCAACAGATCCCACCGCGCCTCTTAGCAATGCGTTCCAAGGTGGGCCTTTTTGTATTGAAGCAAATCAAGATGATTATTTATAAAGTGAGGTAGAGATGTGTCTGATTATATACTGACGTACTCCAAAATCAAATTTTATCCGCTAGAGCCAATAAAAACTGACATTACAATAGAGGATATCGCTCATTCATTGTCGCTGATGACTAGAGCCAACGGGCATTTCAAACACTTTTATTCGGTAGCACAGCACTCAATCCATTGCTATCAGGAGGCCATAAGCAGAGGGTATTCTGAAAGGGTTCAACTTGGTTGCCTTTTGCATGATGCTAGCGAAAGCTATATATCCGATTTGACAAGGCCGGTCAAGCGTAACCTTCCTGAGTATTTTGCTATCGAAGAAAAGCTTCAAAAGGTAATCTATGATTGCTTTGAGCTTAGTGATTTATCGGAGGGGGAACTAATGCAGATAAATGATGTTGACGACACATTACTTCACTATGAATTTGAAGCATTAATGGAGATACAGATGTTTGATCCTCCGCCAAACAAGGCCATGGAACATGACTTCTCTCAAAGAGATTTTGCCAGTGTAGAGAAAGAATTCATAGTTGCTTTTAAGGACTTTCAAGGATCAAGTTTGCAAGTTAATTAAACAGTTAGGGTATCATAGTAAGGGAGGGCTTTATTTGAAACTAGATGCAATATTAGGTGGAGTCATAGGAGTTGTTATAGGTGATGCTTTAGGATTGCCGGTCCAGTTTATGACGAAAACAGAAATACGGGAAAACCCAGTCACGGATATGAGAGGAGGAGGTGCGTTTGATCTTGACCCAGGTGCGTGGTCCGATGATAGTTCTCTAACGTTATGTCTGGCTGAAAGTTTATCCGAGGTAGGTTACAATCCTGCGGATATTGCTCGGAGATTTGTGAAATGGTATCGTGATGGCTATATGACTCCGCTGGGTAAGTCTTTTGATATAGGCGGTACTACAGAAATAGCTATGAAGAGATTAATTCATGATGTTGCACCATTTAAAGCGGGACCAAATAATGCTGAGAGTAATGGAAATGGAAGCCTGATGCGAATTCTCCCAGCAACTATTTTCTTTGCCAATGAATCCGATTACGCAATGATTCAAAGAATTTGTGAAGTTTCCAAAATAACTCACGGACATCCGCGTAGTCAATTAGCGTGTAGTTTATATTCTCTGTTCGTTAAGGAATTGCTAAAAGGCAGTAGTCCTCAAAAAGCCTATGACACTATGAGACTGAAATCTCAAACTGTGTTTTTTGTAGACGCAAAAGTAGGTAAGCAGTTAAGTCATTTTAAGCGAACTATTAGCGGCGAGCTCCCCAATTTTCCTGAGAGCGAAATAAAATCTGGGGGTTATGTGGTTGAATCCTTGGAAGCAGCTCTCTGGTGCTTTCTCACAACATCGTCGTTTGAGCACGCGGTACTCAAAGCTGTTAACTTAGGTTGGGATACCGATACGGTAGGCGCAATTACGGGTAGTATTGCAGGCGTTTATTATGGATTCTCTAAAATTCCCGATCATTGGGTAAAGAAACTAATGGACTATGAAAAAATATTGAGTATTACGAATCAATTTGCAGAACGGGTATTACAAAAGGATTAATTGCTCCCATGCTATGGCCCACGGCATACCAAACCTAAGTTTGGGATTTGCGCAAATAGAAAAAGGTTAGAATAGTTTAATCGTCGGATATGAGCTCTCCAACTTAAATGATGGAGAGCTTTTTGCTACTATTTTCCGAATGTATTTTCGATCGACACAAAACGGCATCTTTTTGGCAATTATTGAAATACTATTTATGTAATAAAAAATGAGAGGAGGTTGTTACTGAATGAGTAAGGGTAAAGAGGGCATTAAAGATCTAAAATTAATCGGTGCCGCCATGGGGAATATGGAGGTAGCAAGTGAAGTAGGACCGTTAAATGATAAAGTTTCCCATCAAGAGCAGGCTGTTCATAGTTTAACTAGCCAAGGTCGACAGCTTTCCCAGAATCAATCCCACCAAAAAGAGCCGACGAAAAGTCAGGAACTATTGGAACATCTAGCTCAACTAGCAAAAGAACAGGTTATTAAAGTCAAAAATATATTTAACTAAGACTACATTTTGTATATAAAGAGGGAGGCTTTTCAGACTTACTAAAGGGATAGAAGTTTAAGAAGGAAAATACGAGATTATAGGTTGACTTGATAAAGATATGAAACCAAGCCTTGTGACACAAGGCTTGGTTTCATATCTTTATCGCTAGAATTCGGGAAGCATCCTTAATTTGCAGGTTCAATAATTCGAACAAATTCACATAAGTCTGTGACACAGACTATATGGAGTCTTTTGAGTGGGTAATCATTCTCATGTGACAAGCATAGATTATTTACAAGATATTAACTGGAGGTGGATAATAATTGAAGACTTATTTTAATAACGAACATCAAACTAAGAAATGGGTTAATCAAATCATTGAAAGAATCTTCTCGGTCTGTATATTAACGGAGGCTGATTCAGATGAAGAGTTTGAAAAGGGTTGTCGACTCGTTATGAAACTTACATTGTTTTTACAGGATATCCCAAACAGCCAATCGGAATATATTTTGGATCGGATTAAACAACTCGTTGAAGAACAGCTTCCTGACGCTCGTGTTATTAATAACTTTCCTTCATTCCAAGATATTATGGTCAGAATGTTAAGCGAGGGAATAATAAAAGCCAAGGATACCCATCTTAAAGATGCTTTCAATAGCATTACAGCAACTCTAAATACTAAAAAAATTGACATGGAATCTCAAGATAACAATATCTCCAACCCTATGGATGTATCTTGTATAGAGTACGATACTAATTCTGTACACCCTGACCTTGCCACTTTTTATATACCTTACTTAGTAATACAGCATACGAAAGAACAAAAACAGGAAAAAGAAGATGCGAAGGCGCTTGCAGAGGCTCTAGCGCAAACGGAAACACGGGCTAAGGAGGATGCCCAAGTACTTGCTGATGTTCTAACTCAAGCGGATACACGCGCAAAAGAAGATGCCAAATCGCTAACAGAGGCTCAAGAGGAAGCGGAAAGAAAAGCCAGAGTAGATTCCCAGTCGTTAGCTGACGTTCTATCGCAAGCAGAAATACGGGCTAAGGAAGATGCGGAGGTACTGGCAAAGGCGCTAGCACAAGCGGAAACACAGGCAAAAGCAGCTGCCAATGTATTCGGGGAGGCGCTAGCGCAAGCAGAAATACGGTCAATAGAAGATGGCAAGGCGCTAACAGAGGCTCAAGAGGAAGCGGAAAGACAAGCCAGAGCGGATTCCCAGTCGTTAGCTGAGGTTTTGGCGCAAGCGGAAACACGCGCAAAAGAAGATGCCAAATCGCTAACAGAGGCTCAAGAGGAAGCGGAAAGAAATGCCAGAGTAGATTCACAGGCTTTAGCTAACGTTCTGGCGCAAGCAGAAACAAGGGCTAAGGAAGATGCGGAGGTACTGGCAGAGGCGCTAGCACAAGCGGAAACACAGGCAAAAGCAGCTGCCAATGTGTTCGGGGAGGCTCTAGCGCAAGCAGAAATACGGTCAATAGAAGATGGCAAGGCGCTAACAGAGGCTCAAGAGGAAGCGGAAAGAAAAGCCATAGTGGATTCTCAGTCGTTAGCTGACGTTCTGGCGCAAGCGGAAACACGGGCAAAAGAAGATGCCAAGGCGCTAACAGAGGCTCAAGAGAAAGCCAAAAGACAAGCCATAATAGATTATCAGTCGTTAACTGACGTTCTGGCGCAAGCGGAAACACAGGCAAAAGCAGCTGCCAATATGCTCGGGGAGGCTCTAGCGCAAGCAGAAATACGGTCAATAGAAGATGCCAAGGCGCTAACAGAGGCTCAAGAGCAAGCAGAAAGAGAAGCTAGAGTAGATTCTCAGGCGTTAGCTGACGTTCTAGCACAAGCGGAAACAAGGGCTAAGGAAGATGCCGAGGTACTGGCAGAGGCACTAACGCAAGCAGAAATACGAGAGATAGCAGATGCAAAGGCGCTAACAGAGGTTCAAGCGCAAGCAGAAATACGGGAAATAGCAGGTGGCAAGGCGCTAACAGAGGCTCAAGAGCAAGCAGAAAGACAAGGCAAAGCGGATTCCCAGTCGTTAGCTGACGTTCTGGCGCAAGTGGAAAAACAGGCAAAAGAAGATGCCAATGTGCTCGCGGAGGCGCTAACGCAAGCAGAAACACGGTCAATAGCAAATGCCAAGGCGCTAACAGAGGCGCAAGAGCAAGCAGAAAGACAAGGCAAAGTGGATGCCCAGTCGTTAGCTGACGTTCTGGCGCAAGCGGAAACACGGGCAAAAGAAGATGCCAAGGCGCTAACAGAGGCTCAAGAGAAAGCCAAAAGACAAGCCAGAGTAGATTCTCAGTCGTTAGCTAACGTTCTATCGCAAGGGGAAACACGGGCTAAGGAAGATGCGGAGGTACTGGCAGAGGCGCTAGCGCAAGCAGAAACAAGGGTTAAGAAAGATGC
>DASRMG010000086.1:0-3794 GCA_035648035.1 Desulfosporosinus sp.
GTGGTATGAATGGGCGAGGCAAGACTACTTTTTTAGAAGCAATCCTTCTTGCTCTTTATGGAAGACGGTCGTTTGCCTTTGCAGAAAGCAAGATGTCATTTCCTAACTATCTAAAAAGTCTTGTAAATATAGCAGACGGGACAAGCATAACATTTGTAGAAATGCTCTTTAAACTTTCCTCAGGTGAAGACACTAACTACTATAATGTTAAAAGAGAATGGTCTTTGCATTCAACTGGTATCAAGTTCACTACAAGCGTATATAAAAATGATACATACGATCAAGTTCTTTCGGAAAACTGGAATATGTTTGTAGAAGAAATGCTTCCAAGTGCAATAGCACCGTTTTTCTTCTTTGATGGTGAAAAAATATCAGAATTGGCGGTTTCGGATGACGATACCTATATGTTAAAGTCAATTAAAACCTTGCTTGGAATTGATGTGCTTGATCAAGCCATGCTCGATATCCAGCGTATCATTACCAGTAAGAAAAAAACAATCAAATCTGATATTCACGCAAAAGAAATTACTCTCTACGACGAAAAAATAGAGGCTGCTGATTCACTTGCGAAAGCAGCAGCCGAAACCTTAGGCCACCTCAAAATTAAAGAGATTACGCTTGCAGAAGAGCTGGAGAAAGCGGAAAACGATTTTATATCCATGGGTGGAAATTTAGCTTCAAACCAAAAAGAACTGATGAATAAGAAAAGTGTCTTAGAACTCTCGTTCGAAAAGCTTAATGATCAGCTGAGGAACATAGTTTCTGAAGATCTTCCGCTTTTAATGGTGCTTCCACTTCTTAATGAAATCCTTCACGCTTCTGATCAGGAGCGTGAACAAAGAGGAATCAACGGCGCACTTGCACAGTTGCCAATTCTATATAGAGAATTTGACAAAACACAAACTAACGAGCTTAAGTTTGATGAATTTATACAATTTGTAAATAGCATATCAAAGGATGTACAAATGGTGTACAATTTATCAAATGCCGGATATTTTCAATTAAAGACCTTTTGTGATTCTTTGCCCAGACGTCAGAAGACTGAGATCTTGCAGATTTTAGAGAGGCGACAGAATTTACTTAAACAATTAGCTGAAGTGGAGAATTATCTATCTATCGACGTCGATGAAATTTCTACCGGTACTCAATACAAAAAAGTCTTAGAATTAACAGCACAATTAGCTACTGTAAAAGAAAAGTCTCGCATTTCACAGGAGGATTACACTGCTAGAAATACACAATCTGATAACCTTAGACGCGAACAGCTCAAGGTCATTGAGAAGGCTGTCGCCTGTCTGGAAAGTGTAGACGAAACCAGGAGAATAATGACCTATGCCGGACGATCATTGCAAGTGCTGCTGGAGTATAAGATCCGTTTACAGGTAGCAAAGACAAGGTTTTTAGCCGAAACAATGACCAAGTGTTTTAAACAGATTGTCGCAAAACAAAACTTGATTGGTAATATTCAAATTGACCCAAACACACTCAAATTCATTTACTTAAATCAAAATGGAGAGCAGCTCAATAGATCTTCTTTCTCTGCTGGAGAAAAACAACTTTTGATGATTGCAATGCTTTGGGCACTAGGCATTTGTTCTAAGAAACAACTACCTGTTATTATTGATACCCCTCTCGCTCGTTTGGATAGTGCTCATCGTGAGTCGTTGATTACTAACTATTTTCCTAATGCCAGTGAGCAGATGATTCTTCTTTCAACAGATTCAGAAGTCTATGGCAAATATTATGACATGTTGCGTCCATATGTTGGGCGGGAATTCACTCTAAAATACAATGATACGACACAACAGACTGTTGTAGACGAGGGTTATTTTGGAGGTCTGGTAAAATGATTGTCAAACAAATTAAGCTGCCGACTCAATCCAAGGACAAACTTTCCCGCCTAAAGGGAAAAACCGGCATACAAAACTGGAATATTCTTTGTCGTTGGGCGCTGTGCTTTTCCTTAAGCGAGAAAACCGTACCTACTATGTTTGAGCTTCCAGCTGATAGTAACGTGGAAATGTCTTGGCATACATTTGCCGGTGAGAACCATGAGATATACGATGCGTTGATTCGAGCACGTTGTATCAAAGACGGTCTGCCCACTGACGAAGAAACCTTGGCAAAATACTTCAAGTTGCATTTATACCGTGGGATTGCCTATTTGTCGGGCACTAATGTGATAAAGACAATTGATGACTTAGTAAACCTTGCTTTGAAGAAAAGCCTGGAGGTGTGATATGAGCCTGTATCTTGACTATAATGCTTCAACTCCTGTGGATGGACGTGTGTTAGATACTATGATTGATGCCTATAAATGCTTCTATGGTAATCCAGATAGCCGCACCCATGACCACGGCACCAATGCACGCAAGGAAGTAGAAATGGCTCGTGGACAAGTTGCGTTGCTCTTAGGAGTTGCAAGTAATGAAGTGATATTCACAAGCGGAGCCACTGAAAGCGACAATCTTGCTATTTTAGGTCTTACTGATCATGGAATTCGTACAAACAAAAAGCATATTATTACCACGGCCATTGAGCACAAAGCTGTTTTGGAGCCGTTCAAACAATTTATGAAACACGGTTTTGAGATAGAATTTATTTCGCCGGATGAAAGTGGTAGGATTGACGAACAGAAGCTTTTAAGTAAAGTTCGATCTGATACTCTGCTGGTCAGCGTGATGCATGCTAATAACGAGACCGGTATTATTCAGCCAGTGCAAGAGATTGGCAAGGCTCTATGGGATACCGACACTTATTTTCATATCGATGCAGCACAGAGCTGTGGAAAATTGGTGGACGAGCTAAAAAGCACGAAATACGACCTGCTTTCACTAACTGCTCATAAAATGTACGGGCCCCAAGGTATTGGTGCTCTTATCTTACGCACAAAGAAATATAAAAAGCCTCCAATTAAACCCATCTTATTTGGAGGAGGACAAGAAGGAAACATCCGACCCGGAACGCTGCCTGTAGCCTTGATTATTGGGCTTGGGAAAACCTGTGAAATTGCCGAACAAGAACATACCGAAAATTTAGAAGCTTATCGCACAACTAAAAAACACATCATGGATGCCATAACTTCCTCTGGCGTAGAATTTGAGATCAACGGAGATCCCCAACACTGCATGCCAAATGCACTAAACATCAGTTTTCTCGGCGTTGATTCAGAGGCTCTCATGATCGCTACAAAACAATATTGTAGTATTTCAAACGGTTCGGCATGTACATCTAAAGACTATAGCCATAGCCACGTATTAACTGCTATGGGGCTTTCAGATGAGCGGATTGAGAGCGCAATTCGGATGAGCTGGGGAAAAGGCACTTATGATTTATCCATATTTGGAAAACTAACTGATAAGATAAAAGAACTTGTCTAACTGTTCAACGTGAGGGGCCGTGTAACACTCGATTTAAAACTAAGACGTTGATTGATAATATGCAAAATGGCAGGACTACCTATCCCAAGGCAGCTGCCATTTTCCTCATATTATGGACATTATATTGGTATAGTTCTTCTTGCTTTTCATATTTCTTCATCCGGGGTAAATAATCTTTGATTTGAGTGTTATGGTGATGTGATTCCAATATTTAATTCTGTAGAAATAAGTCAGCATAAAATTCATCACATTCATCGGAGCTTCAATACGAACCTATTATCTTGGACAATTGTCTTTAAGGTTAGCAATCAGAAGTATTTATGAATTGCTCGTTAAGATGGTGCATGCCGAAAAAGCATTACCAGAAGAATTTGTAGCCAAAAAAGTTAAGACTAGCAATAAGAACGGCGATTG
>DASRMG010000087.1:0-4712 GCA_035648035.1 Desulfosporosinus sp.
CAAAACTTCTTATTTCCCAGGGTCTAATAAAAGCGACTGACATTTCTATGGCTTAAAACTAAACTAAAAATTTTTTGGTCCCTTAAGGGCCTTATTTTAGTATACCCTTCTTTACTTCAACCCATAGTATTTTTCACGCTAGCTCCCCCTTACCCATCGATTGTTAAGTCACACTGAGAAAACAGCGGTGCATCAGGTGCCAGCCATTGAATTCGAGCAAAGCTTAATTGGGGGTCGGGTACGACCCTTGCCCGAACATAGACTAAACACCCCTCGGTTAATAAAGGCGTTATTAAGTCTCCTAATCTACCATAATTAGGGCTGTCCCCAAGTTTAATTTCGACGACCCGGCTCTTTTGCAGTTGAGTTGAAAGCGTTTTATTTAATTTATTTTCAATCATAGACTTCCAACGCCTCCGCCAGAGCTTTTTCGAAAAAGCTTGAGCTACTTCAATGTTCCTTTTTTTGAATAAACTTAATGCGCTTTTATTTTCCAATAGAGTAATAATCGCCCGCTTTAATTCCTCGGGTTGGGGGTCAATTAGAAGACCATTGTAGTTATTAATAATCAGGTCCGATAATCCACCCACACGCGTGGCTATCACAGCATTACCTGAGGCCATAGCTTCCAGACAGGATAAACTTGTGCCTTCACTGTGCACAGAGGGGATGAGCGAGATATCTGCATTCTGGTAGGATTGCGGCATTTCCTCCATCGACAGAGAAGAAAACTTTACTCTTCCTGGCCATTTCTTTTGCTTTTCGGTAACTTGACCAACATCTTGCTCTCCTCCTCTTCCCACAAAATGAAATTCAACATGGGTGTATTTTTCTAAAATATCGTCCATAATTTCCAAAACTAAATATAAGCCTCTCGCAGAATAAAGTTGTCGAGGATAAAGAATGACAATTTTTTCTCTATTTTCGAGATAATCTTCTTTAGGTTTGAACGTAGACAAATCGACATAGTTAGGAATTACTTTTATTTTTTGACTAAGATTAAAATCCACCGTTTGAAACCAGTTTGCAGAATTCGTGTCTACCGAAACCAGCTCTTCGCAGACTTTTGCCCCTTCAATATTCCGTTGATTCATGATCCAAAACTCAAGAGCATTTTCAAAATCACAATAGGGGTTATCCCAAGAAACACCGTGACTAATCCCGATATTCGGTGTAGCAGCAAGTGGCCAAGCCTCATAAAAAGCGGAATAAATATTAAGAGCTGTCCTCGATTGAACATGTTCATAAAAAATGCAGTTGAATTCTTTAGCGCATTTTAAAATCCAGCCTTCAGCCTTCAGCCCATTTCGGCTTAAGGAAATGATGTCAATTTTTTTAAAGCGCCGCATCCATGGGTAGTTCCCATATTGGAAGATAACCAACTCCCTTTGGAATTCCTCGCAAATTTCGGCTAAATCCAATAAATAGCGCTCGGCTCCTCCACTATAAAAATATTCTCCTTCAAAATCCAAGAAGGTTGCAGTCATCACGGCAATTTTATCTTGCAAATTAAGATTGGCATAAGCTTGCCATCCTTTAGGGTTAGCCTTTAATTTTTCTTCCCATAAAATCAGATTCCCCCCCCCTGGTTTAAGCGAAAGACTTCTACTATCAGAGGGGAACTTCTCCCCGATTTCTTCATTTGTTGAAAAATGACTAATGAGATCGGCTTTGTCGGAAATATCTCCCGAGGTCTCGTCAGGAGAATTCGTATCAGCATGGTGCCAAAGAAATTTGTGATATAAGGCTTCTGACCAGTCTGGGGAGATATTTTGAGTCGATAAGACAATGGCGGAAAGGTTTTTTATGATCGGAATCAGAGAGAGCCCGTCATGGACTAAAATGAGGTTTTTATGCAAAGTCTCTAGATTTTCTTTAGCGGCTATCCCCTCTGAACTAGGCGGATGCCACAATAAACACAAATAGCCGTTGGAAGCTATATCTTCCAAGAGTTGGATTAAGTCTTGCTTGGGGTGCTCATTTTCAGCAATGAGATAGAGTATTAACGCCTTATGCTTTTGGCTGTTGATAATCTTGATGAGATCGAGGATTTCAACGGTAAAGTTTTGCTCCCTCGTGTCTGAAATTGAAGTTAGTTCTTTCGTCATAGCGTATTCTCCTTAATTTCCGTTTTTTGTTTTAAAGACCCTTATCTCAAGGGATTGTGTAACACGTCTTGATCTCAAGGTACATATCATGCATAGATAAAGATTCAGGTTGAGTTCTTATAAGGATGTGATCTTTTGAATGAAATACTAACCTCTCGGTTTATTACCTTTGATGATCCCCAAATAAATAAGGTAATCCTTGAGTTGCCACAAAATTGGTGGAGTAGACCTTACGAATATGCTTGGGCAAGCTCATTTGTCGACAAAGACTATGTCGTCCTTGATGCAGCTTGCGGGATTTGCCATCCGTTCAAGTTCTACCTTTGTAATCTATGTCAAAACGTTTATGCATGTGATTTAGACGAACGCCTTTTGTCAAAGAAAGAAATAGTAAAGGATATGGTTATTGTTTTTGGCCAGGAAGCTCTGAACTTCCCCTTAGAATATTTAGATAAACCTCACTTAAGCATGCAGGATATAACGGAGACATCCTATAACGAAGCTATGTTTGATCGGATTATCTGTATATCAGTCTTAGAACATCTTACCCAAGAGAAAGTATTAAAGACTTTATGGGAATTCAAACGGCTCTTGAAAGATGAGGGATTAATTGTATTAACCCTAGATTATCCCTATTTAGAGCTAGAGACCTTCAACCTTATGCTCAAAGAATCAGGGTTAACTTATGTTGACAAGGTTGTCTTTGAGTTACCTGGGAATACCTTAACTACCCACTTGTTCCCTGAGTTCCCGGGTGGTTTATATTCTTTTAGAGCCTTACTCCAAAAAGAAGCGAATCGTGGGGAGTGACATTATTGAGTCAACATCAAAAAAAATTATCCTTAACTATGATCGTTAAGAATGAAGAAAACTGTATAAGCAGATGTTTAGATAGCGTGAAAAATCTAGTGGATGAAATAGTCATTGTGGATACGGGCTCAACAGATAAAACCATAGAAATTTGTCGTTCCCATAGAGCCCAGGTATTTTCTTATCCATGGAACAACAACTTTGCCGAAGCCCGTAACTTTGGACTAAACAAAGTTACGGGTGAGTGGGTTCTATGGTTGGATGCGGATGAACAAATAGCTCCCGAAAATAGTAATCAATTGATTAAGAGTTCACTATTTCACGACTACGATGCCCTCTCGGTCCCTCTAATCAATTTCTTTGGTGATAGTGTTGATTTAGATAATGTTGCCCAAATAGCCCAGCCTCGGTTTTTCAGAAACCATATGGGTTTTCAATTTGAAAATAAAATCCATGAATGGCTTAATATCTCCTCTGCTTATGATCAGGAGCGCGTTGGTTTTTTAGACCTAAAAATATATCATTATGGTTATATGAACTCAACGGTAGAGGATAAACAAAAATTCAATCGGAATGTTAACTTGTTATTGCAAGAACTAGAAGAAGAAAAGGACCATGCTTGGACTCATTATTATTTGGCAACAGAGTACTATCGCACAAAGGATTTTAAAAAAGCCTTCGAGCACGTTAATAAATCAATAAGGATGTTTTTAGATGGGGGGTTTATTCCTCCCCCGTCTATGCTTTATAGTTTGAAATATTCAATTTTAATTGAAACTGGAAGTTTGGAAGGTTCATGGCCAAGTATAAAATCCGCAGTCACTATGTTTCCCGATTATGTTGACCTCAAATTCTATATGGGGGTAATTCTCTATCATAAAAAAATGTATCAGGAAGCTATAGCTTGTTTCGAAGAATGCCTTGAGCTGGGGGAAAGTAATCTTAACTATTTATGCCTGAAGGGATTAGGCAGTTTTAGAGCTTGGTTTTTTAAGGGCCTTTGTTTTGAGGAATTAAAGAGAGAAGAGGAGGCCATTCTTGCATATCTTAAGGCTGTAATGCTTTCGAATAGCTTTACACCTGCGAGTGAAGCCCTTGTTAAACTGATAAATAAACGACCTATTACTTTTGTCGATTATGTAAAAAATCATTTTGAACCTGAAGAAGCAGATTACCTTTGGAGTGAGTATTGTCTTACTCTTTATTAAAGTATAGATAGTCCCCTTTGCACCTACTTTAAGTAACACTCGTGATTTTATTCCATAGACTATATAGAAGTCATTATTAGAAAGGATGATTGTATAAATGTCATTTCCGACAATCCCCCAGATTACTCCAACTATAAGCATTAATCGAAGCCAAGTTGTCAACCTACTGTTAGCTTCTGTAGCATTTGAAGAGTTAGGATTGGCGCATATTATCAACGCTGAAGGCGAAAAACTTCAGGCCGCATTAGGTACTCTTCCGGGTTTATCTGTAACAGTCCCTAATTTTGGAGGCTTACTATCGATTAACCGTGAAGTAAGGCGGACTTTGCAAACGGTTTTGAAAAGCCAAATGTTACTTCAATTTAAACTGGAAGAAATCCTTGATATCCCCCCTAGTTGATGCTGTAAAGCATCAACTAAGTCAAAGTAGCCCTCAGCCTTTTCAGCTATGCTTAACCCACAACTATTCCAGTAAATGTATAATTTGTCATAAATATCTTCTGCTGGACAACTGAAGTCTGAGAAGTTATACTGGTATCAAAACTATGCTTAAGGGCAGGTGGAGATATTTATGACATCAACTACA
>DASRMG010000088.1:0-26508 GCA_035648035.1 Desulfosporosinus sp.
TTTGAGGATTCTTTTCTTACTAATCAGCTAAAAACCCTTGAAAAAGCTAGTTAATCATTAATAATCAAAGGGCAACAATCACATTAGGCTACCTGGAAATCACAGAAGCAGCGATTTAGAGGGTGCGAAACTTAAGTAGTATTTAATGTATTCCTGCTTTCATTCGTCATCATAGTGATAGGATATTTGGCAGTCCTCATATTAAGTTCAACTTTTATAGTCGTTTTATTAGGAATTGCATACGCTTTTTCTCCACAAGGATTTATCGAATTCCTTCAAAGCTTTTCTGTTATGCCTCAAGGAACTACAATTCTAATCTGTGTCGCTATTGCTACAGTAATAATTTGCATTACATCGATTTTCATGGGGTATAAGCTTTACGTTCATAAGTCAAATTATGCGTAAACAGCTAATTTGGTATGAAAAATCTGTAAGGTAATTGACCGACAGATGAAAAATCAAAACGGGGACAGAATTAGAGATCGTCGCCGGTAGGATACATGCTTTCCTGGTCATTCATTGAATATCCATCTCTTTTAACATCACTCATATTTAGTGAATCATCTTCCATTACAATATTCGTGAGCTTTTTAACTGCCCCATAAGGCACATTTAATGAAAGCTTATCTCCTCTCCCCGAAATAACCCATAACGTTTTATACCCTTTAGGTATTGTTAGAAGCTTTTCTTCACCTTTGCCATCCGTAAAATAGACTAACAAATTAACCTTATGATGATTGGCATATTCAAAAACCGGGGTAAATCTTGTGCCGCCCCTGGTATTCATTCGATCTTTGAGATCCTTTGCAGATTTGACGTTAGACACCCGTCTGATGTCACTATCACATTCAATTATCGTAATTTTATGATTATAATTTTTAACGATATAGAGCACTTCTTTAATGGCTTGATAAAATTCTTGATCACTAATGCTTCCGCTGATATCAAGGGCAACAACAATGTTTGCTTTATGACTTCTAAGTTGACCTCTTAAATCCAATCTATCGGGTTGTCTTCTGTTTCTTCTGGTGATCGTCTTCTTGTTATTACTTTCAACAGTTCCCATCAGCCGCTTAAGATATAAATTCCAAGGCAATTCGCCCTTGCTGCTTTTAAGGGATGAGATCATATTTGCTAAATAATTTGGGATGCTCCCTTTTTGGGCATGATTGATAAGGTTTTCAGTAAATTCTTGAAGTGTTTTTTCATCGGTATCACTGGAATCTTCCCAAATATCATGGGCTTTTTCTGGATTATAAGTTGTTTCTATTTTTTCGTCTTGATTATTACTATCCTTTTGATTATTATCATCTGCTTGATCTCCATCACTATCAACGGCCTCGTCCTCATCTGCTTCCAGTAAGTCCAAGGCAGTTTGGAGCTCTTCTAGATAATATTCAAAAGGTTTGAAGGGCAGGAGTTCTAAAGAATAATTTAAATTTACCCACTCTAAGGTAACAGCATAGGGGGGGAGATAATCTAAATAGGCATTGACAACGATGTTCATGGCCATATTGATCGCTAAGGTGCGGTAGCTGGCCTTAAATTCTTTTGCCCTTATTAAATGCAGCGATACTATATGGAGTATTTCGTGTTTAATCGTGCTTTCCATTTGTTTTAGAGTAAGATTTAAAAAAATAATGGGGTTAAAATAGATAACATACTTTGCCCCTATAAAATTCACGGCAGTAGGGCTGCTGAGATCAAAGCGTATTTCTCTGGACATTTGCATCAAAAAATAGCCAAAGAAATTATCTTTGTCTTCCATAAGACTTAGATTAACTTGATTGACAAGGCTGAAAAACTCTTCTGTAAACGCTATAGGTATAGTTACCTTGGCATGTTTATCCTTGCGTTTTGCTTTTGAATAATGATCAATCATGACCTCTGCTTTTTCGTAAAGCCCTTGAACTTGGTTATCAAAACAAGTTTTCATGCTTATGACCTTATTAAAAGATAAGTTTCAAAATATGATTCGATAAATTCTTCATTCTCTAGGGCGTGTTTGTATACTTCAGGATAACTGTTTTTAATATCCTTCATGAGCCCTATCTTTAAATCGACAGGGTATAGGTTTAACAACTCAATCAGCCTCTCAATGTACAAACTTGAATCAGCACCATCATTTAAGATCGTTGATTCTAAGTTTTTGAGAATATTCTTGGCGGATAGATAAAGCCTGGTATGGCTTTCGCTTTTTACTCTTTCTCTGATCGATTCGTGAAGGGAATTCCCTGAAAAAATATCTTGATAGGATATGAGTGAACGATGATCGGATTCCACAAAGCTCACAAACTCTTCGGCGATTAATCGCCCGACATTTCCTTTGATAACATTTAAAAATACAGAGCGCGGTATGGAATCTCTTTTCTCTTTATACAGTTTATAACTGCTGGAAATTCGCTCATAGCTTCTGGGAGTTGCACTTAGATCGTCTTCGTTGATCTTATGCAAATAATCGGGGAAGGTGGAGATAAACTTGATAACCTTTTGCTCAATTCCCGCGTCTATAGCCCAATCTATCCACTGATTATAATCAGGCTCCATCGATAACCAGACAAACCGATTTTCTTGGGCGGCATCCATATCGACAACCTGGTAATCAAGATCCGAACCATATTTACTTGAAGGATTCATAGCGGCTAATATTTTTACACCTTCAGGCAACTTGTAGCCATTGATTTCCCTATTTAAGATTAAATTCATAAGTTCCTGTTGGACGGTATGTTCACAGCGATTGATCTCGTCTATAAATAACAGGACGATTTTTCCTTGGGATATTTCTTCATCAATTTCCCTGAGCTTATGATGGACAGCATATACTGTCGCTTTCTTTGCAGCCTGATCTTCTTTATTATTGAGGCCTGCATAAGCTTCAATCGTTGGCAGACCCCCTATTTCGCCTTCTTTAAGGAGATTTCCATTAATTACAATTAGACTCCACTGATTTTCTTGAGCGATTTCCTGGGCTAACGCAGTTTTGCCGATTCCGCTTTCCCCAACGATTAAAGGGACCTCTCCAGTCGATAGTACTAAGTTAACACTTTTTAAGGTGTCTGTAAAATTCATGAAGCTCACTCCTATAGCATCTTCAGCTTTTCATCGACAGCTATTTTTTTAGCCTTTTTACTGCCATATTTATAAATAAACATGATTTTGTCCATGGACAGAAGGTCACTCTTTTGTTTGATATAACTGCAATTTATAAAATTTCTGACATATTTTTCGTCAACATCTTCCTTGCCTAAGGATGATATTAATACGTGTTCTAATTCATCTTTAGAGATTTCGTTCATAACATATTTAATGACTAAAATATTGACTTCCAAAAATTCTAAGATTTTATGGTGATCTAAATCGTTGATATAGGTAATGGCACTCTCATTATTCTTGACCGCTAGAAACTCGGCCTGATGGGTAGGAGAATTGATATATCTTAAGGCATCATAACTGATGGTTACAGCCTTTTCCTGGACACTTGCGCAAGGTTCTTTAATAAACTTTAGCGAGTCGTAATTTTTTACGACAGCTAATAATTGCAATTCCTCACTTGGATCTTTAACATATTTAATCGCCCAGCCGGCTTGATTGATCGCTAATTTGATTAAATGATCGCTCGGATTTACAAGATACTCTAAGTTAACCCAGCCATCATTGATGGCTTTGATCATCATGTCTTCTGTAGGGTCATCAATAAATTGAATCGCTCGGCCATCATTGTCTAGAGCTAATTCTTGCATCTCTCTGGTTGGATGATCAATGTATTTTAACGTAAGTCCATTTTTTTGAACCGCCAATAACTTTAACTCATCGCTCGGATTAGTGATATGGGCTATCGCATTAGGATTAATCTTGATCATTTTTATGAGCGTTGTTTTTTCCATAACGTTACGTTCCTTCTGTGATTATATTTACTTCATATCATTGATATATTTCTAAGTTCATTGACACAGTATGATTATACCACCGGAATAAAGCTGCCGCCAACCTATAGAAAAGTAACACTTCACCAAAAAGGCTATCATCTTTTCAGATGATAGCCATATTATAAGAATATATTTTTTAGAAGATCAGACCTAAAGCGATAAGAATCAAAATTGCTACAGCAATAACTCCTACACTAATGCCGTGACCGACTCCAGTCATTCCATACATAAGAAGGTCCTCCTTTGATTTAGAATACGATTCCCATAGCGATCAGAAGAAGAATTATTACTACGATTGCAGCCATTCCTGAACCGATGCCTTTTCCGTGTTCTTCACAACAGCAGTTTTCATTACCATATCCCATTTGCTTTTCCTCCTTTTGTTAAGGTATATCGCATAATATGCAAAGGTGGAAACATATGGAACAATATGGTAATAAATATCACTTGAGATTTTTGTTAACACGGAAGTACTCGGCGATTTTGCCCCCTCACCCAGAGGCGCTTTTGTATTGACACTCTAATAATTCGGTGGTAGAATTAAATTACTTCGAAGGGGGAACTAATTTGAAGCTGGATATCAATAACCTTGAAAACACATTATTTGATTTCGTTGATCAGATCAAAGTTATTATTGCACCTGAAACGTGGGAGAATATCTTACTAAATTTCACGAAGAATGAGATGTTGATGTTAGTGCTTGTCTATAGGAAGACGGATATCAATATGACACAGATTGCCGAATATCTCAATGTTCCACTCAATACGGCCACCGGCATTGTAGATCGAATGGAGAAAAAAGAGATGGTCACAAGGCAGAGGAGTATAGAAGACAAAAGAGTGGTGACCATTGTCTTGACGGTTAACGGAAAGCAGCAGATTTACAGTATACTTCAGAAGTTTCTAGGCTATGGGCAAAGAATTATTTCGTCTATGACAGCTGAAGAAATCGCACTTATTGGGACAGTCATAGCAAAAGTTACGACATTACTACAAGAGGTAAGATTAAATGATGAAAGTTCTACGCGTTCGAAAGTCAGAAAAATCATGATAGATTGAATGAGGATTAAGAATATCAAAATGCCAATGGGAAAAACCAAGGCTGAAATGGAATGAATTTATAACATAGAGGATGCTGCCGAAAGGTGGCCAACTTTATAAGAAATACTTCGGTAAAAGAACAATTCATGAGAAGAATAAAATAAGATAAGTGATGAATGATTGAGCAACATAACAAAGAAAGAAGGTTTAATGATGGGAAGAATACTTGTCTTTACAGGAAAAGGTGGCGTTGGAAAAACGAGTGTTGCGGCTGCGCATGCCCGGCATTCCGCTTTGGAAGGTAAAAAAACGTTGATTGTGAGCACGGATATGGCCCATAATCTCAGTGATATCTTTGAAATGCCTCTAGGGAAAACAATCAAGGAAGTGTCAAACAACCTATTTGCTTTGGAAATCGATCCAAATCATGTCATGGAAAACGATTTTCAAGATATGCAGCGGGCGATTGTTAATATGATCGGTTCTTTCGGTATGCCTATGGGGGATAGGGAACAGCTCTCCGTTTTACCAGGCATGGACGAACTGTTCTCTCTTCTCAAAATTATGGAAATCCATGACAGCGGCGCCTATGAAAGAATCATCGTCGATTGCGCTCCAACGGGCGAAACCTTGTCTCTCCTGAAATTTCCGGAACTTTTGTCATGGTATATGGAAAAGCTTTTCCCCATTGGAAAATTTGCGATGCGCGTCTTGGCACCGATTTCTAAATCATTGTTCAAAGTGCAATTACCTGATAAAGCAGCCGTGTCGGATATTGAGAAAATGTTTGTGAAACTCGCTCAGCTTCAGAATCTTCTCAAAGATCGGTCCGTATCATCCATACGCCTGGTGACAATGCCGGAAAAAATGGTCGTCGAGGAAACAAAAAGAAATTATATGTATATGAATCTTTATAATTTTCAAGTGGATGGGCTTTATATCAATCGTATACTGCCCAAAGATATCGATAATCCATTCTTCAACGAGTGGGTGGACCTACAAAGTCAGTATATCGAAGAGCTAGAAGCAGTATTTGGGGATATGCCCATTTATAGAATTCCATGGTTTGATACTGACCTGAATGGTATTTCGGGAATCGATAGAATTGAGCAACAAGTCCTAAGGGGCCGGGATGTTTTCAAGCTTCAAGAAGACATCAAGGGTGAACGCTACGAACAAAGTGACGACGGATACAAGCTTTCGATTTATCTACCTTGCATTGAAAAAGGCGACTTGCATCTACATGAATCTGGAACGGATATCATTATTAAAATCGGAAATTACAAACGAAGTATACCCTTGCCAAGTTCTCTCAGAAATCATGATGTGACGTCTGCCAAATTAGTAGAAAATACACTGCAGATTCAATTTAGTCAATAAACTTAGCTTAAAGAAAGAAGGTTGAAGCTATGAATATAAGCAGAGAATTTATAGAAAAAATGATGGAAGCAAAAAAGCTGGAGAAAGAAGCGCTGATGATGCTATTTTCGGATAAAGTGAAAGTGCATTTAGATGTGGTAGGGAAAGAATTGAAGTCCATGTTGATGGAGTGCCTCCTCGACTCAAGTACAGGACATGCGGAAACTACACCTGAAGCAAAGCGAAGCCAAGGTAAGGATAAAGTGAAAAAGGTAGATATTGAGTAAAAGACAAGGGGAGGCTGGAAATTATATGCGCATCATTTTATATACGGGTAAAGGCGGGGTTGGTAAGACGAGCATCGCCGCTGCAACTGCCTGCAAACTAGCCAAAGAAGGCAAACGTGTTATTATTATCAGCACGGATCAAGCGCATAGCTTGGGGGATTCTCTGGACATGAAACTGACCTGTGAACCGATGACGGTTTCTAAAAATCTGGATGCTATGGAAATCGATGTGGTCAATGAGAGAGAAGTGGCTTGGGGAAATTTCAGAGGATACATGAAAGAAATGCTGACGTCTCGTGCAGAGGGCGGTTTAGAAGCAGATGAGTTATTGGTGTTCCCCGGACTTGAAGAATTGTTCTCGCTATTTAAAATTTTAGATATTTACGAAAAACAACAATATGACCTACTTATTGTTGATTGTGCTCCTACAGGGCAAACACTTTCACTGCTTAAATTTCCGGAAATGTTCGGTGCAATGTTTGAAAAGTTTCTGCCGATGAAACGAAAAGCTGTTAAAATGGTCGGGCCGATCATTCAAAAAGTGATGAAAATACCCATGCCGAAAGATGCTGTGTTTGAAGACCTTGAAAGATTAATGGAGAAATTGGAGTACCTACAAACCTTGATGCAGAATAAGGAGGTCGTTTCTCTTCGGATTGTGACGACACCTGAAAAAATCGTCATCAAAGAAACTAAAAGGAATTTCACATGGTTGCATTTATACAACTATAATGTCGATGCGATCATTGTCAACAAGGTTTATCCTAAGGAAGCGCTCAATGGATATTTCAACAAATGGGTTAAATTGCAGGAAGAGGGTTTGCAAGAATTACGTGAGAGTTTTCGGGATATCCCAATGTTTACTTTGATGCTCCAAAAACACGAATTAAAGACCTTGCCTAGACTCGAAGCGGTCGCCTCGTTTTATGGCGATCAGGATCCATCAAAAGTGCTTGCCTCCAATAAAATATTCTGCGTAACCCAAGTCGGCGATCGTCAGAGAATGGAAATATACCTACCTTTCGCTGATAAGAGCGAAATGGAGCTGGGTCAGAGCAATGGTGAAATCCAGATTACGATTAAAAACGAAAAGAGGTGTTTTGCTCTGCCAGATTCGTTGAAGGGACTCGAAATTGTGTCGGCAAAACTTGAAAATGGAATTCTTGCGGTTGAGTTTTAAACGTTTGATGACCGTGAAATCACAAGTTAGGAGTCACATTGCATGAAAATATTTACTGACATCATGCGTCTACTCGACGAAGACAAAGCCCTCGAATTCTTACAACGCACCATTCAGTTTAATACCACAAATCCACCGGGCGCTGAAAAAGCCCTAGCACACTATATCGCCGATACTTTAAATAGTTATGGGATAAAAAGTCATGTTGTTGACTTAGGTGAACAACGCGGTAATGTCATCGGGCGCGTAGCTGGCCTTAAAGATCGACCAGCACTCTTATTTAACGGACATCTCGATGTTGTTCCACCTGGTGAGCAAGTTTGGAAACATGATCCATTCTCTGGAACTATAGACTCAGGCAAAGTATACGGCAGAGGAACGGCCGATATGAAAGCCGGCTTTGCGGCAATGGTTATGGCGGCTGCCTTGATCGTGCAAGCAGGTATTGTGCTAAAAGGTGATCTGGTGATTGCAGGTACTGCTGGAGAAGAGACTGATAGCCTGGGGGCTTGGAGCTTATTAAATAGTGGTTATATAAAAGACATCGGTGCTGTTGCAATAGCCGAGCCTACTCTAGGCAAACTGTTTTTGGCAACGAAAGGAATACTTTGGTTGGAATATACGACTGTGGGAAAAACTGCCCACGCCTCTATGCCGGACCTAGGCAACAACGCCATTTTGCATATGAACGCTGTCATTGGTCAATTAGCGAACTATTCCTTCACCTATTGTCGACATCCAGTGTTAACTCCTCCAACGATGAATATAGGAACAATCATAGGTGGAGTTAAAACGAACGTAGTCCCTGACTCTTGTGTTCTAACCGTTGATATACGAACCGTTCCAGGACAAGAGCATGATCAAATTATTAGAGACTTACAGTCGATCGTGACAGATTTAGAACAAGAAGTGACAGGATTCAAAGGATCACTGAAGGTGATCAAGAATTGTCCGGGCGTTGAAACGCCCCTTAACAATGAATTCATGCAACAAGGCATTCGTGCCGCTGGAAAAGCTCTGTCCCAGAATTTGGTGCCTTGTGGTGTCAATTACTATACCGATGCCTCCGTGTTTGCACCTGCCTTAGGTATTCCCTTCATTATATATGGACCGGGAGATGAAAAGATGGCTCATCAACCTGACGAGTATGTAGAAATTGAAAGATATTTTGATGCAATCAAGTTTTATGTTGCCTTAGTTTTGGAGTATTTAACATAAACGATGCTGTGGGATGAAAATTACATTACCTTGAAATAGAAAAATTTACATGAATAAATCAAGCCAGAACGCTAAGTTCTGGCTTGATTTTGTTGAAATGAAAGGAATGTACAGGTAAGATGTTGAATTTAGAATACAGGCGGATGGGTGTATATTAGGCAAGGATAATTGTGATAAACTCACTTTGTAATAGGAATCAAAGATAAAATTTTAACGATGGCACGTCAATAAGAATGGATAGAATTGAAATGGAGGATTGACGCTATGGACTCTAAAACTAAAAAAACTTTATTAATTGCCTCTGCTATTTTTGCTCTTATAGTTACAATGTACATGTTTCATATTTTCTCTAGCTCTAAAGAACTAGAGTTTAGGAGTGGTACATACTACTGTAAAATGAATATTACAAGTGAAAACACACCTAAAGTTTTTAGTTGGGATCTAGGTATATCTAAAAATAATATAAAAAATGATATTGTTGAAAATGAGTCTAACAGCCAAATACTTGAGCAATTTAGACAAACTGTCAATCAAATTAGTAGTAAGAGATTTAGCTTATTGTTATTTTTACTGTACTTAATTTATATTATGATCATTTTCCTATCTATAGAGAAGGATAGTAAATTATATAAAAAAGAAAGTGATAAAAAGATATTGCAACTTCTTATTACACTCATGATTATTTTTCTGATTTGTCTAATCACCAATGCTTCTATTGAATTAAATGGGTTAAGTAAACATGCATTTTATTATTTCAGTTTGATTAAATAAGAATACAAAGTTACCATGTATCTTCTAAGGCTGGTCGCTGTGACGCATCTGTAGGATTATGTGCAACATCCTCTCAATGACCTAAAATTAAAAAAATACGAAGGAAGTGCTCAGATGAACTTGAGAAAGAAGTTACTTTTAGTGGTAATTGTTATGTCTCTTATAATGATAGCTACAGGCTGTATCTGAAGTCTTTATTATACGGACAAAATTATTAAGAAATAATATATCAACTAACAAACTAAAAGATAAAGGCTGTGGAAATTTTTTCTTCAACAGCATAACTTTGGCCCCGCTGAACCGCGTTCAATCAGTGATATCAAACAATATAAGATATGACACCACGCCTATGTTTACACAACGGTTTTAGGGACGCAGATGCATAAGAAAGTATAAGCTTGAGCGAAATTTGGGTTTTCTTTACATATGCACTATAAAAAGCATTCCTCAAAATGAAAAAATTTGATATCGTTGAATTGATCAAGGCATATGAAAGCTAATTAAGTCCAACATATGAATGAAGGTTGAAGGGATTAGGCCACGAGCTTAGTCCCTTTTCCTTTGCAAACAAGGAAATTCAAGGGCAATAAAATTGTCAAAGTCCCAACTTGCTTGTATCATGATAATAATGAAAGAATTGACATTCAAGAGAAACAAAAGGATATGAAATATTATGAGAAAAATAGTCCTTGGAATATTGGCACATGTAGATGCGGGTAAGACGACCTTATCAGAGTGTCTACTTTATCTGAGTGGCAAAATTGGCAGATTGGGACGGGTGGACAATAAGGATGCTTATTTAGATACCGATGAGCTCGAGAAAGCAAGAGGAATCACCATTTTCTCCAAGCAGGCGGTGTTTGAGATGGGTGAGACTGAGATTACCTTACTAGATACGCCGGGACACGTAGATTTCTCGGCTGAAATGGAAAGAACGCTTCAGGTGCTTGATTATGCCATTTTAGTGATCAGCGGTGCGAACGGGGTGCAGGGGCATACCAAAACATTATGGCGGCTCCTTCACACATATCAGATACCGGTTTTTTTATTCGTCAATAAGATGGATCAGAAGGGGACGGATAAAGGCCCGTTAATGAAAGAATTGAAAATGCAGCTGGATGACGGGTGTATTGAGTTTGGACAAGTTGAGACGGATGATTTCTATGATCAGCTGGCCATGTGTGACGAAGTAATGATGGAAACCTTTCTCGACACGGGAGATATTGAAACTTCCCAGATTCAACGAGCGGTCAGGGAACGCAAAGTTTTTCCGTGCTTTTTTGGTTCTGCGTTGAAATTAGAGGGCGTTGAGCCATTCATGCAGGGCCTTGTGAAATATGCCATGATTCCTTCCTACCCAGATGAATTTGGGGTTAAACTATTCAAAATAGCAAGAGACGAGCAGGGAAACCGCCTGACATACCTGAAGCTTACAGGCGGAAGACTCAAGGTGAAAGATGTCTTAACGAATGGCATCTGGAATGAGAAAGTTAATCAAATTCGTATCTATTCAGGACGGAAATTTGAGACAGTCAATGAGGTTGGGGCCGGTTCAGTCTGTGCAGTCACAGGGCTCAGCCAAACCAGACCAGGTGAAGGCTTAGGGATCGAGGGAGCTTCAGATAAACCGGTATTGGAACCCATACTGTTCTATGAAGTTATTTTGCCGGAAGGCTGCGACCCAAGAGTAATGCTTCCTAAGTTACGTCAGCTTGAAGATGAAGAGCCGGAACTTCATATTGTCTGGAATGAGCAACTACAGGAAATTCAGGCCAGGATTATGGGAGAGGTGCAAATTGAAATTCTGCAGAGTCGTATACAAAGCCGTTTTGGTGTTGAGGTGGCCTTCGATGCAGGAAGGATTGTATATAAGGAGACGATTGCTAAGGTCGTAGAAGGCGTCGGACACTTTGAGCCCTTGCGGCATTATGCGGAGGTCCACCTGTTACTCACGCCGGGTGAGCCGGGAAGCGGTTTGCAGTTTGGGGCGAAATGCAGTGAGGATACCTTAGGGAAAAGCTGGCAAAGACTTATAATATCTCATCTGGAAGAAAAAGCACATAAAGGAGTTCTAACAGGGTCGGGGATTACAGATCTGAACATCACTTTAGTCACAGGTAAAGCACATAATAAGCATACTGTAGGGGGTGACTTCAGGGAGGCGACCTACCGTGCTGTGCGCCAGGGCTTAAAGGAGGCAGAATCTATCTTGCTGGAGCCTTATTATACTTATGAACTGGAACTGCCTGCGAAAATGGTCGGAAGAGCGATGACTGACCTTGAGAAAATGCATGGCACCTGCGAAATATCACAAACCAATGGCGAGATGACGGTTCTTGTGGGGAGCGCCCCTGTTGCCACCATGAGGAATTATCAGCAAGAGGTTGTGGCTTATACGAAAGGACTTGGCCGGTTGTTTTGTAGCCTGAAAGGATACGAACCCTGCCAAAATGCGGAAGAGGTCATAGGAAAGTTTGGCTATGATTCAGAGAGAGACTTAGAAAATCCGACAGGTTCTGTGTTTTGTGCCCATGGTGCAGGCTTTTTGGTGGATTGGGATGCCGTAAAGGACTACATGCAGGTTGAAAGTTATCTTCAGGAAAAAGATGATTCGTCGGGAGAAACGGCCTCAAAGCTGGCCTCATACACACAAGAGCGTTGGATCAGTTTAGATGAAATTGACCAAATTATCAATAAAACCTCCTATGCGAACCAAGGGAAGAAGTCTGCCTGGAAAAGCCGCAAAACAGCCCGCGAAAGCTTTTTAGAACCGGTTACCTATGTTGGCAGACAGAAGGAAATCAAAGAAGAGTATCTCATTGTGGACGGCTACAATATTATCTATGCATGGCCTGAACTGAAGGCGCATGTCGATGACAATATGGAGGGTGCCAGAATGAAGTTGCTGGATACTCTCAGTAATTATCGCGGGATTCGAGAATGTCATATTATTGTTGTGTTTGATAGTTACCGTGTTCAGGGACATATTGAGGAAGTCATCGATTATCATAATATCTATATGGTATATACGAAGGAGGCACAAACCGCGGACCAGTATATTGAAAGATTTGCCCATGTTCATCAGAAACAATACAATATTACCGTTGCAACGTCCGATGGTTTACAGCAGATCATTATCAGGGGGGCGGGCTGTGCCTTATTATCGGCCAGAGAGCTGAAGGTTGAGATCGACGGGGCTATTGAACGAATTAAGCAGGGTTATCACAAAACAACGGGTATTAATCGTAATTACCTGGCCGATGCATTGTCTCCAGCCCAGAGACAGCACGTGCAGGCTATCGTTAACAAAGTTAACCATTAAAAAATATTATTGTATAATGTATACAAAATACTTGAAATCTATTAACAAGAGCGTTAAGCTATAGATAGAGATGACATGAAAGAAAAAGAGGTGATTATTAATGGTTATTTTCATCATTTTTTTGTTTTCATTAATGGTATTAGTAGGCTTTAATACAGCTTTATCTAAAGTGGATGAGGAGAGCTCTGAGGAGTATTTCAGAATCGAATTTCCTAAAGATTACTACAGTAGGAAACATGATACCTTGAAATTATATTAACTTCCATACTCTGTTTAATTGACTATTATTGAAGACATGAAACAGGAGGGATATCGAAAGATATGCCTCCTGTTTTTATTCGTTTTATCGCCATATATATAAATTTTGCTTTTCAAGGTTTCTTCAATAATATTTATATAATTCGGTTGACAATATTTTTAAATAGTGTATTATTGTATTAAGAGCTTAATACAATAATACAAGAGGTGATGACAATGACATGGGAGCTAAAATCTGACAGACCTATTTACACCCAGCTGATTGAACATATTGAGCTGATGATTTGTTCTGGTGTTTATCCCTTAGGTTCCAAACTGCCTTCGGTCCGGGATATGGCTCAAGAGGCCGCTGTAAATCCCAACACCATGCAAAGGGCACTGGTGAAATTAGAGGAAGAAGGCCTCATTATTACACACCGCACAAGCGGTCGGTCGGTGACGGAGGATGAAAGTATGGTAGAAATGGCAAAAAGCAAATTGGCTCAGGAGCAGATTTCGGAATTCCTGGGGAAAATGCAGTTGATGGGTTTTGAACAAAAGGAGATTTTAACCATTATTAATAAGATGGTAAAGGAGATGAAACAATGAGCACTATCTTTGAATGCACTGACCTGACTAAAAAGTTCGGGAGCAAAGTAGCCCTTTCGGGGGTTAATCTCAAGCTAGAGCGTGGGCAAATCGTAGGGCTTCTGGGACCGAATGGCAGCGGAAAAACCACCCTCATCAAGCTTGCCAACGAACTCTTGACCCCCACCAGTGGAACGCTACTCATTGGCGGTAAGAAGCCAGGTATTGAAACTAAGAAAATCGTATCCTACCTTCCGGAAAAGACCTATTTAAATGATTGGATGCGCGTCCGTCAAATCATCGAGCTATTCTCCGATTTCTATGAGAATTTTAAGCCGGAGAAGGCTTATGATATGCTCAAAAGTCTTAATATCGACGCTAATGATAGGCTGAAAACCATGTCCAAAGGAACGAAGGAAAAAGTCCAGTTAATTCTAGTAATGAGCCGCGAAGCAGAACTTTATCTGTTGGATGAACCTATAGGCGGAGTGGACCCGGCAGCGCGGGATTATATTCTTAAAACGATTCTTGGCAATTACAATGAAAATGCTACGGTGATTATCTCCACCCATCTCATTTCAGATATTGAAAATATTTTGGATTATGTGGTTTTTATTAATGAAGGTAAAGTGGTTATGACCTCATCTGTGGATGATATCCGGCATGAAAAGGGTCAGTCTGTCAATGGGTTATTCAGGGAGGTGTTCAAATGTTAAGAAAGCTTTTAAAGTACGAACTTAAAGCGACGGGGAGAATATTTCTCCCACTATTCCTTGCGTTGCTGGTATTTGCAGCAATTAATAGATTCACACTAAGTCTAGATAAATTTGATGCTCCCGCAATAATTAGCGGGATTAGCATGTTCATCTATATCATTATTATGGTGGGAATGTTCGCAATGACCTTTATTATGACGATTCAACGCTTTAATAAAAATCTACTTTCTGATGAGGGCTATTTGATGTTTACACTGCCTGTAAAGCCTTGGAAACATATTGTCAGTAAACTTTTCGTGTCTATGCTGTGGATGGTGGCTAGTGGAATTGTCGCCTTGATTTCCATTCTGATCATCGCCCTTAAAAAAGGTGCTTTCACTCAATTCACGGAAGTCTTTGCGACGTTTTATCTCCAAGCCATTGAACAATTGGGTGCTTCGGTCTACCTTTTGTCCTTTGAGATCATCCTAGGCATCTTAGTAAGCTTAGCTTCAAGCATTTTAATTGTATATGCCTCGATTGCCATCGGGCACCTGTTCAACGAGCATAAAATGTTGGCTTCTTTCGGAGCTTTTATTCTCCTTAGTACGCTTGCCCAATTCTTTATCCTACTCGTCAGTTTGATCCCGGGAATCGCCTTTTATACCAATGTTCAGATCTCTTCTTTCCTCGATTTCATAGGCCTGCAGTGGCTCCTTCAAATGGTGATGGCTTATGGAATTATCTATGCCGCGCTTCTATCTGCAGCTTTCTTCGCTGTGACAAATCGTATTATCAGCAAACGGCTTAATTTAGAATAAAGCACACTATGTCTAAGGAGGCATGTATGGAAAACGCAAAAACAATATCAGCTATTTTTATGATCATTGCGATCCTTATGGTGAACTTCTATTGGGGAGTATGGGTGAATCGTCGTGGGAACAAAAGCGCCTGAAGGCATGGCATGCTTAGGATAGTATTCTCAAATACGAAACATCTTTTATGTCCGATAAGTTCCTGCTCATTGGGCAGGGAACGCGTGAAGAAATAGGATAGGCGAACGAGTAAAACTTTATAAAGTCAATTAGTTAGAGTAAGATGTACCCTATAGCATAGATGATTGAATTGTCGATGCTATAGGGTCATTTTATGTAAAAAAATAAGTGATAGGGTTAAGAGGCAGACTAACATAGACTATTTGTGATCAGAATAAGCGTGGGAAACAATTGAGGGAGGTAACGAAATGAAGGTATTGGGAATAGTAGGAAGTAAAAGAAAAAAGGGTAATACAGCCTATTTAGTGCAACAAGCTTTAAATGAAATTGAATCTAAAGACGTAGAAACGCAGATAATTTACCTGGGAGATTATAACATGAGCGGCTGCACTGGATGTGAGGGCTGTAAAGATACCTTCAAATGTGTCGTAATGGATGACATGCAGAAAATATATCCACTGATCAGAAACGCAGATGCTATTATCTTAGGGTCTCCAACGTATTTTTATAATATCACCGCAGATGTGAAATCATTTATTGAGAGATTATATTGTTTTCAAATCTTTGCAGAAAATGATCGCTCGGTTTGGTCAAGTGTCAATGAAGTATTAGGTGGGAAATATGCTGTAGTGATCGCTATATGTGAGCAAAATAATGAAGCAGATATGGGATTTACAGCGGAAGCTATGAAGCTACCCCTTGAAGGCCTAGGATATAGAGTACTATCGACGGTTAAAATTCTTAATATGTTTAAAAAAGGAGAGGTACAAGAACACCTGGAGGTTTTGGAACAAGTGAAAACTGCTGCACAAAAATTAGAAAGAACGTTTAGGTTAAGAAAAAAGACAGAGGAAAAGTTAAAAGCCTACTTAGATTAGAGGAATGTTTATGAAGTTGTGATACAATAATATGATAAAGGACTCCCTTCACTGTTATGATTGTGAACAATCATTGAAGTTACAACACTGGAGGAAAACTAACATATCTCTTCTACAACAGATGAATATATAGAATGAGGTGAAGAAAATGAGCAAAATCCTTGTCGTAGATGACCAATTGGGTGTGCGCACTCTACTCGTTTCGATCTTCGAGGATGATGACCATGAAGTCAAAATGGCAGCGAATGGAGAATCGGCACTGAGGTTACTTAGTTCTTTTTCCTTTGAGCCAGATCTTATATTGTTGGATCTGAAAATGCCAGGAATGAGCGGGTTAGAAACCTTAGAAAAAATTCGAGCTATAGACCGTCGTGTGGCCGTAATTATAATGACAGGTGATGGAGATCCTCATAATGCTGAGCAAGGCCAGGAGCTTGGGATTCTATGTTATATAACGAAACCTTTTGATCTGTTTGAGCTGAGAGAACGGGTTAAAGAGATCTTAAATAGTTCTGGAATTAGTACCAAAAAAACATTAGGTGGGTAACCGCTCACCTACCGACATAATTAAAATCAGCAAGTCGCCAGTTCGATTCCGACGATTGAATACATAGTGTATTAGACCCCGCAATCGCTTGCGGGGTCTAATGTTGGTAGTGAGCGCTGCATAAACGCTGTCTCTAGGGATAAAATGTAATACTGATAATGTTTGTTTACATTTTGGGTTTATAGCGTATGCATAATAGTATTGTTTGTTCAGAGGTATTACGAGATGTAGGGGAACATCATGGAAAGATATAGAAGGCGTCAGCTCAAGATCTTATATGTAAGGGGGTGAAGTACTTGCGTGATAGTTTATCTAAGTCAGATTTAAAAATATTGTTAGTGAATAATAACATCAATCAACTCCAACCCTACTTAGAAGACCTACACCCGGCTGACATATTGGAAGTTTTGAGAGACAGTGACCTTCATAAACTAGAAGTCATGCAAAAATTACCGATACGGCTTATCGCTGATGTTTTTGAGGAAATGGAAGAAGAAGAAAAGGAAGATTTCTTAAATCTGTTCGCAGAACCGGATCAATTTAAAATTGTTGATGAAATGACTTCGGATGAAATAGCAGATTTACTTTCTAACTTCGAACCTAAGAGAATCACTAGATTCTTAGCTAATATAGGAAAAGAAGCAGCGGAAGATGTTAAAGAACTACTAACCTATGAAGACGATACTGCTGGCGGACTTATGGCCTTAGAATTCGTCGCTATTAACGAGACTATGAATGTAAAGGAGACCTTGAAATATCTTCAAATCGCAGTGCTTGATGTTGAATCAGCATATTATCTGTATGTATTAGATGAGAAAGATATTTTAAAGGGAATAATATCCCTTAGAGAATTAGTAATATCAACCTTTGACACAAAAATAGGCGAAATAATGAGCGAGAATGTTAAAAGTGTTCCCTTAGAAATGGACCAAGAAGAGGTTGCATCATTATTCGAAAAGTATGGTTATCAAGCAATGCCTGTTACGGACGAGATGGGCAAAATGCTTGGGATAATTACTGTCGATGATATTATCGAGGTAGTCAGAGAAGAAGCAACAGAAGATATCTTTCGTCTTGCTGGAGTGAATGAAGGCGAGATCATTGATGGATCAACCTTTGCCTCAGTCAAGAGTAGATTACCTTGGCTCTCTGTCAATTTAGTGACTGCAATACTTGCTGGAGCTGTAGTAGGGATTTTTAGCGACACGATTAATAAAGTAGTCATACTTGCGGCCTTCTGCCCTATAATTGCTGGAATGGGAGGGAATGCAGGGACTCAGAGCTTGACCCTAATGGTAAGAGGGATTGCCTTAGGTGAATTCACCCCGGAAAATGCAAAAAAAGTACTTAGAAAAGAAATATTGGTCGGTATAATTAATGGTTTAGCGATAGGAATAGTCATAGCAGTCATTGGAGTTCTATGGTCTCATAAGCCTGTATTTGGTATAGTCGTTGGAATTTCCATGCTTGGAAACATGTGTGTAGCAACTATTGTAGGGTATTTAGTGCCTGTAGCATTAAAGAAACTAAAGGTGGATCCGGCACTAGCCTCAGCTGTTTTTGTGACGACCTTTACTGACGTGTGTGGTTTCTTTCTGTTTCTTGGATTAGCTACTTTATTATTAAATTATTTAATATAACGCCATTCTCAAAACCCCTTGCATTAGCAGGGGGTTTTGAGAATGTGGTCAAGTCATCTCGTAAGAATGACAAAGAATAAGACACGTTAATTAAGGAGCTTGTAAATGAGAGATAAACGATTTGTTGCAGTACATCGTGGGGGGCTACTCACCAAAGAAAATCATCATAAACTAATTAAATGGGCCAGGGCGTGTTCAGAGCATGTGTTATCACTCAGTGACGGGACTATTGACGCGCGGTTACTTCATGCTCTACATGTGGCTAAAGATTGGGAAAATGGAAATGTACCAGTAGGTGATGCGATGAAAGCTTCAGTCGGTGCACATGCTGTTGCAAGAGAAGCTACTAATCCAATTTCAATAGCGGTAGCTCGTTCCATTGGACACGCTGTTGCTACGGCACATATGGCAGACCATTCACTAGGAGGCCCATTATATGCTTTGAAAGCTGTGAAGTATGCGGGTGGGTCAATCGATGAAGAAAGAAAATGGCAAAAGGACCATTTACAACAGTTGCAGTTGCCATGGGAAATTGTGGAGTTAGTTCTAATTACATTGATGGAGAAAGAGAGAGCCTTAAAAATATCATGAAACCGAAACTGAAACTGATGGACTCAGCTAGTTTAATCTCAGGGGGAGTGGATAAGCGCTCTTATAGGACACAATATTCAAAAAAATAAAGGTATATGACTGCTAAGGCAGGAAAGTAAATGAAGATGCTATGAAAAATATTCATATAGAAAGGTTACATAAGACAAGCTACAGTGAAATCCCTATATAGAGGACCCCTTGTTCCCCAGACTATGGGACCGTTACTTTTAATGATTAAAGGTACAAAAAAGGGAGATGTAGGAAGTGGGTAAAGTTCTTGTCGTAGATGATCAATTTGGTGTGCGGACACTGCTCGTTTCGATCTTCCAAGATGATGGTCATGAAGTCAAAATGGCAGAGAACGGAGAAGCAGCACTCAGTTTACTTAGCACCTTTTCCTTTGAGCCAGATCTTATATTACTAGACATGAAAATGCCAGGAATGAACGGGATGGAAACATATAAAAAAATTCGTTCCTTAGATCGTAGTGTGGCGGTGATTATGATGACGGGACGGGATGATCCTCATAATGTGGAACAGTCAAAGAAACACGGGATTCTATGTTATATAACTAAGCCGTTTGATTTGTTCGACATGAGAGAACGAGTGAAAGAGATATTAACAGTTCAGGGAGATGCCAGGGTGCTGGGTAAGAAAATATAGTTATTAACGTTTTTTAGATAGCACCACAAACGATAGAAAAACTGTGATTATAATTAAAGTTTGTATTACGTAAACTGTCTGAATACCATTGAGATTGATAATATTAAATTGAAAGAGCCCTGACATGATCATCAAATAACCGATTATGATAAAATAACTGTATAACATTCCTTTTTCACGGATCTGTTTTGAACGTTCATCATTATCCTTGAATTGAGGATAAAGGTAAGCAAGACAAAAGGCCATAACACTGATTCCAAACGTCACAAGTTCCTGTCCGACTGGAAAGGAACCTGTACTAATGGTAGCCATGCTGAATATCACACTAAATAGTAAAAAGACAAAACCAAACACAATATAAAGTCCTCGTCCATGTTGATTTTTCATTAAAGTACACCCCTCTCTTATAATTTCATTGAACTATAAACACAATTTGTTCGTAAACGAAGTTAAATTATCTCCTCACTTTTCTTCAAGAATAAACACTTCCTCCACAATTTTATCAAAGAAACGTGCAATCTGAATTGCAAAAGGTAAGGAAGGATTGTAGTGACCATGTTCAATAGAAATGATCGTTTGTCGAGATACTTTAAATATTTCCGCCATTTTTTCTTGTGAGAGCCCTTTGTCTTGTCTCAATTGTTTCATGTGATTTTTCAAAATATCGTCATCCTTTTTTCATGGTTATCTTAACTCTAACGTAAAGCACCCTTTACTGTCAAGGGTGCTTTACGTTAGAGTTAAGATTTGGTTGGACCAGCGCCGGACATGTAGGGTCGGGAGTGCGCTGGCAAATCTCACTGTCCTCACCTCTTGTTTATTATAACAAGACAGTCATCCAAACAGTAATCGTTAATAAAGATTCTTCAACACTCCGCGATTGGCAGGATTGGCCAGCTTATCTGGCTCTATATCCCAAATTAGAAGGAGGTTAAATATGATTAAATATTTCAGGCGAAATTTCGTTAGATGGTCAGCGCTAGGACTTTTAGTAATAGCTTTGATTGCTACTGCAGTTTTTACGGGCGTTAAGTACGAAAATGCCAAAACTAGTGTGAAAATTAATAATATGGAGCAGGCGAAACAATACCTTGAAAGTCATGCATTTGATAATATATCCATGATGAAGTTCTATAGGCAAGTGTTTGTCTATAATAATTCATCTAGCACTGATCAAAAAATGAAACTAGAAGATTTTAAGATAGGACTTGACACCAACTATAAAGTTAGATTAATGAGTATGAAGGTTATTGATACATCTAATGCTGAGCTGAAAAGTTATTCTATACAATATGACAGAAATGCTGATTATTTCAATGTTACTAAAAAACAAGAAGCAGAAAACGAAATAAGGCCTGTTGTAACAACAGTCTTAACAAGACTAGATCAGTACAAAAACCTGATAACGTTTCCCAACGGAGATTATTGCTCTTATTATCTTAACTTTTATTTATCAGGATCTATAGGCCCAGGAGCTAATCTATATGCACTTAATGAAGAAGGTTTACATGTAATAAAGGATAGAAACCTAGAAGGTTTGATTTTCGTGGTATATGGAGACCCCATAAAAAATGAAGATTCTCCCAATTACTACATAATGCCATATTAAATGAAAGGCTTCTATGTGCCACTAAAGATTTCTGCATTCAAAAACACTTGCTTTAATATTCCTGAAACCCTTATTGATTCTTTTTGGAGCGACGCAGCAGGTCCTACCGTTAGCGATGACTTATCTTTCTATTACGGCCATCGTTCTGGACATGGAAAAAGCTTATACGACAACGACTGCCCCGCAAACACTTTATGAGCTGGATCATCTGATCTCCCACATTCAGGACCTCGAGGAATTGTTCACATTTTATTTCAGTCATCGTACACAACTGGCTCAATAAGCGATAAAATTAAAAAATTACAAATTAGAATGCTCAGAGAAAATAATAGTCTTTGGAAAAACACCTTCAATAATATTAGATTCGCTGGGCTTATAAAAAATGAAGAATATGCTCATCAGCATGAACATTTAATAAAGGCTGTACAAATGGTCACGATATACTGGCCTGAGCATAGTAAGCTCGAAGCAGAGTCGGATAATGGGACGGTTGATCTTAAGAAATGCGTGTGGGGGATCATTATCCCTATTCTTTCTTGCAATGGCAAAGATATATACGAGAATGCTATTGCTTGATGTAGAGTTCTCCTGACAATCTCCCAACGAGGTCAGACCGGTCACACCCTGTTGGGACAAATTAAACTGTCACTGTTTATTGTAGGACAAGTTTTGAGGAAGCTGCCTCCGATAACTCATTAATTTATTTTTAGTTGTTAGATAAGGGGTTCTCATTATACATAATACCCAACCAGTTTGTCTATAACTGGAAGTTTAAATGAATTGGGTCAAAAATATGCCCTTCTTTCAGAACATAAAGAATGCTCTGGAATGGAGGGCATATTTTTGATGGTATTTATGGCAGGTATTTCAAGAAAGTAATTGAAACATTGTTAAGAGAACGCATTTCTTATGACGTGACGCATTATTGCAACCCTATTTGTAGTCTGAAAAGGGATTTGTCTTTATTCAATTGAATATAGATGGATTGTTGTTACTAATAAAATAAAAAGTAGGTCTATAATTTCTTGAAGTCTAGACAAGAGTACTTTGTAGTATCGCAAACCCCTTAACCAATGTGAAAATTCATGCTTCTCACATTGGCATCAGGTGGAGGCAGTGTTGCAATGCCCCGGGAAAATGATACTTACGCAGTGAAGATAAATTTAGATGGTAAAACGGAAGAATTTGAACTAAAGCCAAGTAAAATGGATGATATATAATTTCTATCGTGGTTCGGTAACTTTGTTCGAGTGTTAAATAGTTACAGTCTAGATTGGGGAACACGTCTTGTTTGACCTGCTCCCAGCTTTTGATCCTGCGGTAAGCATGAATACCCTGAGCCAGATCTCCGAAAATCGTAAACATATATAGTTGAAGCAGTGGAAGGAATGACTCCATTATTTCAGTGTGCAGAGATTAGGCAGAATGAGATTTTGTTAGATAAAAATAATTTGCCTGATTCTTATACAAAATCTCCTTGTCTGATAAAAGTTGTTATGTTAGAAGCAGAAGATCAGATGAGACAATATTTGAACCATAAGAATTTAGGATGGCTTCATGAACAAGTTAGTCAAAAGATTCCTGAAGAGCATGGAAAAGCAACGATTGAATGGTTCAATAATACTAAATCGCGCTAAAGCGTAGACCCATTATATCGAGATAGAGATTATATGATCAGACACGAAATTCTCAAAGTGCATGAAATTGATCAGAAAGACGGTATAGGATTATAAGAAATCCTATACCGTCTTCTTTTCATTTATACGACCCCATGAAAGGGTAGAATTGAAGTTCAATAGCGTTGATTTTTACTTAGCAATAAGAACAGAACATTTTGAACGGCGGAGAACGTACTGACTGACACTGCCTAACAAGGAACCAGCAATCGTCCCGTAACCATGGTTTCCCATGACGACCAAGTCGATATTCTGATTTTCAACTTCTTTTATGATGACTTGTGCTGGCTTTTTCCCCTGCGTTCTTTTCTTAATCAGGGTGACCCCACTTATATCAATTCCTTCAAGTGTGGCCTTTAATACGAGTTCACCCTCTTGTTCAATTTGTTGGGGCGAAATTACCGGAAATTCACCATTCAATTCATACACTACCGGCATGTCCATAACAAACAGAAGATCAACTACGGCGTTAAATTTCCGAGCAATCGCCAACGCAGTTTGAAATGCTCGTCTTGAATACTCTGAACCATCTGTTGGCACCAATATTCTTTTAAACATAAGCTCCTCCTCAAATTATCCTTTATATATTAATATTTACCATTATACCATATTACTTCTTTTCAATGCCGTGCCATCTCCATTTTCAGGTTAGTTCCCAACACCCAAGACTCAAGCGTGGGGAAATCGCTCGATCTGTTTTCGTGATCGCGGGAAAGTTGATCAATTTAAGCAGAAAAACTTTAGCCGCAACACTTCCATTATTAGTTCTTAATCAGAACTATACCGTCAGACTTATGTTTGAGGGAATTTTAATTTTTCTGGAACTATCAATGGGAGGCAGATATCAATTGTCTGGGTATAAGTTGTATGAGGTGTATATTGAAATCACTTGTAGAGATGTGTTTTGATGGTCCGCCACAATATAAAGGGTAGGGCTTGGTAGGGAGTTTGTCTATAACTTGGAACTTGAAATGAATAGGGCCAAATAGGCCCTTCTTTAAAAACATAAATAATGCTCTGGAATGAAGGGCCTATTTTTGATATATATTTATGGCAGGTATTTCAAGAAAGTTATTGAAATATAGGTTAAGAGTACTGAACGCAGCAGGAAAGGGCAATGATCGTGGCCTATGGATCAATTGACCCCATATTCATCTTGTAAGGGAGGGAACTTTATGCATGAAGAAGGCAAATGTCCAGTAACGGGCAAAACTAAAAATCTCACTGCAGCTGGTGGTACTTCGAATAGGGATTGGTGGCCGAACCAGTTGAACCTCAAGATTCTTCATCAGAACTCTATCTTGAGTAATCCGATGGGCGCTGAGTTCAATTACGCTGAAGATTTCAAGAAACTTGACCTAGAAGCCCTGAAGAAGGACCTATATGTATTGATGACCAACTCGCAAGATTGGTGGCCTGCGGATTACGGTCACTACGGGCCGTTCTTCATCCGGATGGCATGGCACAGCGCAGGCACGTACCGCATACATGACGGCCGAGGCGGCGCGGGATCTGGTACCCAACGGTTTGCCCCCCTCAACAGCTGGCCCGACAACGTGAACCTCGACAAGGCGCGCCGTCTGCTCTGGCCGATCAAGCAGAAATACGGCAGGAGAATTTCCTGGGCCGACCTAATGATTCTCGCAGGCACTTGCGCTCTCCAGTCAATGGGACTTAAAACCTTCGGCTTTGCCGGCGGACGCACAGACGTCTGGGAACCGAAAGATGACATCTATTGGGGATCAGAGGCCGAGTGGCTTGGAGACAAGCGCTATTCCGGTGATCGGGATCTCGAAAATCCCCTCGCCGCCGTACAGATGGGCCTAATCTACGTGAACCCTGAAGGGCCGAACGGCAACCCCGATCCCGTCGGTTCCGGCCATGACGTTCGAGAGACCTTCGCCCGGATGGCCATGAACGATGAAGAGACCGTCGCCCTAGTAGCCGGTGGACATACTTTCGGCAAGTGTCACGGCGCGGGTGATCCGGCGCATGTGGGAGCGGAACCTGAAGCCGCCGGAATCGAGGAACAGGGTCTCGGCTGGAAGAGCAGCTTCGGCAGCGGCAAAGGGGTCGATACTATCGGCAGCGGCATCGAGGGGGCTTGGAAGCCGAACCCGACCCAATGGGACATGGGCTATCTAAAGGTGCTGTTCAAATACGAGTGGGAACTGACAAAAAGCCCTGCAGGCGCTTATATCTGGCTTGCAAAGGATGTGGATGAAGAGGATATGGTCGTTGATGCCCATGATCCGACCAAAAAGCATCGCCCCATGATGACGACTGCTGACCTTTCTCTCAAGTTTGACCCTGTCTATGAAAAGATCTCACGCAGATACCTGAATAACCCCGAAGAATTTGCAGATGCTTTTGGCAGGGCCTGGTTCAAGCTGACCCACCGCGACATGGGACCCAAGGTCCGCTACCTTGGCCCGGAAGTCCCGGCTGAAGATCTGCTCTGGCAGGACCCGCTCCCGAGTGTGGATCACCCCATGATCAACGCCAGGGATATTGCCGACCTCAAGGTTAAGATCCTGGCCTCAGGTTTGTCCATCCCGGAACTTGTTTCCACCGCATGGGCCTCGGCCTCAACTTTCCGCGGCTCGGACAAGCGCGGCGGCGCTAACGGTGCGCGTATCCGCCTGGCCCCGCAAAAGGATTGGGTAGCCAACCAGCCCAAGCAACTGGCGAAGGTGCTGTCCGCGCTGGAAGGCATTCAACAAGCCTTCAATAGCGCCCAGTCGGGTGGCAAGAAAGTCTCAATGGCCGACCTGATCGTGTTGGGCGGTTGCGCAGCGGTTGAAGCCGCGGCCAGGAAAACCGGACATGCGCTGGAGGTGCCTTTCACACCGGGACGCGCCGACGCCTTGCAGGAACAGACCGATGTAGATTCCTTTGCCGCTCTGGAACCCCAGGCCGACGGATTCCGCAACTACCAGAAGACAGCTTTCACCGTATCCGCCGAGGAAATGCTGATAGACAAGGCTCAACTCCTGACCCTGAGCGCGCCTGAAATGACGGTGCTCGTTGCTGGCTTGCGCGTGCTGGGTGCTAACGTGGAACACTCGAAACATGGCGTCTTCACAAAACAGGTCGAGACCCTGACCAATGACTTCTTTGTTAACCTGCTCGACATGGGTACGACCTGGAAGCCCACTTCTGATGATGGAGATACTTACGAAGGTTTCGATCGAAAAACAGGCCAAATCAAATGGACCGGTACCCGCGTTGACCTGGTTTTTGGCTCGAATTCGCAACTGCGTGCCCTGGCCGAAGTTTATGCGC
>DASRMG010000089.1:0-27873 GCA_035648035.1 Desulfosporosinus sp.
CCTTATGAAAAGGCGATAACTTTGCAAACTCATTGAATATATCCAAGGTATCCATAGCCATACCCCCTACTGGTTGTCCTATGAATATAATAACATGGATTGGCTGATAATACCCACAATATTTACGAAAAGAGCCAATAAATTTAACCAAAAGGTAAACTTCTGCTACCGCCAATACTCCATAGATCAAAGTAAAACCAACTAAGGTAATCATTATGGATAGCGCCGATACTGAGGTGGATAGACCTGCATCTACTTTTTGTAAGCCATATACGATCCAAGGCATACGACCGACTTCAGTCATATACCAACCGACGGTATTTGCGATATAGGGTATAGGAATCGTCCATAGAACTACTTTTAAGAACCAGCTCTTTTGCTCTAAACGTTTTGACTTATAGAAGTAAAGTCCTAAGAGCGCAATCAATACTAACCACATTCCTGCACCCAGCATAATACGGAAGCTCCAAAACAATGAAGTCACCTGTGGGACATAGTTACCTGGTCCATATTGCTGGACCGCCTCAGCTTGAAGGTCATGAATACCCTTAACTTCCCCCGTAAAACTATTATATGACAGGAAGCTTAACAGGGCAGGAATTTTAACCTCAAAGTTATTTTTCTGTCCCTTCTCATCGATAGAGGCAAATAACGATAACCCCGCCGGATTTTCCGTCTCCCAGTGAGCCTCAGCCGCAGCCATTTTCATGGGTTGTGCTTCTACAAGGTGCATGGCTTGTAAATGCCCAACGCCTGCAACGCCTAAGGAACTAATTAATCCGAAGATAACCGCCATATGAAACGATCGACGGAAAACGTCTAGATGGTTCTTTTTCAGTAAATGGTAAGCGCTAATTCCCATCACAAAAAACGCTGCAGTTACAAATCCGCTGAGAACTGTATGTGGAAACTGATAGAATACATGAGGATTGGTAATTAAGGCCAAGAAATCGGTCATCTCCGCACGGCCATTTCTCAAAATATACCCGACTGGTTCTTGCATAAACGAGTTCGCAATTAATATCCAAAGGGCTGACAAATTTGAGGCGATCGCCACTGCCCAAATAGTCATTAAATGAACTTTCTTGGATAGTTTATCCCACCCAAAAACCCACAAACCTAAAAATGTTGATTCCAAAAAGAATGCAACTAAGGCCTCAATGGCCAAAGGTGCCCCAAAGATATCCCCCACAAATCTTGAATACTCAGACCAGTTCATTCCAAATTGAAACTCTTGCACTAAGCCGGTCACGACACCCATGGCAAAGTTAATTAAGAATAATTTGCCCCAGAACTTGGTCATTTTCTTGTACGTTTCATTTCCAGTTCGCACATACCAAGTCTCCATCATTGCAACCAAGACGGATAGCCCCAGGGTCAACGGAACGAACAAAAAGTGATAAGAAGTTATAACTGCGAATTGCAATCTAGATAAGATGAGTTCCGTCATCGTTCCACCTCCAATGTTTTAGTATAAGACCTTAATACGGCTTTGCCTTTCCACCACCCATGATAATTTGTCTTTAGGTTTTCCTCCTAACCTTGATGATTTATACTCTATACTTATATTATGTGAAAAAGCACGCTATATGTTATTTGTTATTATACTAATTATCATTTAATTAGTCAATCCATTTGTTACAGACTCTAAATAGATAAATATTATCGTCAAAGATATTTATCTACAGTAAAAAGGACTGAAATCTTCTATCTTATAGAAGATCACAGTCCTTCAAAATTATTTCACTTTACTTTACCAGAAACGCTTAGAGCGTAATTGATATACTTCCTATCCTTAAATATATCTTGAACAGTCAACGGTACATATTCTTTAACATCCCTGCCAACATCATTCGTAAAACAGTATCGTGTAATTCTATCTTGCTTATCAATTGTTAGGTTTACGGGCATATCGTCTACCACTAAGCAGCCATCTTCTCCAGGCAGGTGACGTTCATAGATCCAGTACTGAATACCGTACGAAGCTGGAGATTCTTTACCTATCTTCCTAAAGTTATCAATGAAATGTTGGGCATCTTCTAACGTCTCTATATTCTTCATTTTCACGGCTCTCCTTCTACTTACGGAGGAACGCTGTCCCCTTTAATCAACTCACTCGAAATAGAATTGCTATTATAATATAATAACACAGGACTTGTTCTTAGAGTTAAATTGTTTGTTTTATATTGTGTATATTTGGTTCAGTTTGGTCGAGATAGGTATTTAATGGTTATATATGTGTAAAGGTACTGTTCTTTGTTCGGAGTAAACAATATTTAATGGCTCATATATTCTTGTTTAAAGTAATTTTTTCGAATCACTAGATCAGCTATGTCAATGCCTTTGATCTGCATCTGTTGTTCATAAGCATTATAGACTCCCTCGCTTTAGTATTAATCAATAAAACGGTACACAATGCGCTATTGTGTACCGTTTTACTATACAATCATTTAATTGCAGGTCGGATCATTCCTAATTATAATCCCAAAAGACTCTCTGTTGTTTCGAAGACTGACTTAAAATTGTCATCATGAATGATTTGATCAATCATCCCTTGTTTTTCTACCTCAGTGTATTCGTAAAAGATTGGATTAAGATCCCATTCGTTTTCTGTAGGATAGTAACGCAAATTTGCTCTAACTGTTCTTTCTGCTTCATCATCTTTACACACTAGAGTTAAGGCATAATTATTAAAATTATACTCAATATCGAACCCTGACCCGTTCACTTCAATATCAGAAATTTGCATTTCTATTACCTCCCACTTTAGCCCGCTTTATATTATGTTGTTTCAATAACTACTTTATTCAAGTTTATAGGTTTTTCATTGGGCAATTATACAGGTTAAACCAATTTTTCATTGACGCCCATTGGGACAGTTAATAATGTACCAAAAGCACCTACCTAAATAATCTTAATCGTGTAATCCTCGAGTAATACAGGGACCCATTGGTCTCCTACTTTTGCCCGGGGCTCTGCTTGAACGTTCTTAAGCTCGATCTGGGTTACAGCACCGCTACCTTGTATAACGTATAGCACGTCATGATCGTTACCGCAGGCAACACCGACGAGAAAACCTGTCCCCACAGAGTCTATCTTCCCGATAGCAATCCCTTTCCCACCTCGGCCTTGGAATTTGTATTCGCCAAACTGTGTACGTTTGATGAATCCTCGTTCAGTCACTGTTACCAAATCACCTAAAGGATTTTCCGAACTATTCAGTAACAACGCATCAACAACCCAATCTTCACTACCTAACGCCATCCCTTTGACACCGCGTGATTTACGTCCCATGGGGTTGATTTCCGCTTCTTGGTACCGTATAGCCTGGCCTTGATGCGTGACAAGAAATAGTTCCCCTTTGTTATCACTTAAGAATACTTTGACGACGGCATCACCCTCTTTAAGCACCATGGCTTCCGAAGAGCGAGCGTGGACAAATTGACTGACTGCGCTGCGCATGACCTGTCCATCCTTCGTGACAAATACGAAGAATTGCGAATCTGACGCATCTTTGATGGGAAGCATGGAAACAATCTCTTCGCCTAAAGGCAAGGGGAATATATTTGTCAGAGGACCTCCATGGTCTTTATTTCTTGCCTCTGGAACGATTTTGGCATTAATGCAAAAGAATTTTCCGCTCGTGGTGAAGAAATAGAGGTTATCCTTGTCCGTGCAAGTGATCTTATCCGCTAAAGTATCTCCATCCTTAAAGGCACATACTAGAGATTTCTGCTTCCTTTTCGTCGTTTGGAGGGCCATCCTTTTTATAAACCCATGGGCTGTGAGCATCACATCGATCAAATTTTCCGGTTCCTCAAACGAACTCAAGTCTAGCTGATCTCTCATATCCTCAGGCAGAATGCGCGTACGTCGATCATCCCCGTACTTATCAACAATGTCTTTTAGTTCCTTCTTGATAATGTCATAAACCTTATTCACATCCGCCAAAATACTTACTAATTGAGCAATGAGCTTTAAGGCGTCGGCATGCTCCTTCTTAATGCCATCAAGTTCAAAGTTCGTTAAATTTTGCAGTCTCATATCTAAAATGGCTTGTGCTTGAATCTCGGACAATTCAAAGCGAGTAATAAGTGCCGCCTTGGCCATAGAAGGTGTCTTACTGGCCCGAATAAGAGCAATCACTTCATCGAGGTTACTGATGGCGATCACTAAGCCTTCTAGAATGTGAGCTTTTAAACGGACCTTTTCTAAATCGAATTCCGTACGTTTAGTGACAACGACCCTGCGATGTACAATAAAAGCCGCATTGATTTCTTTCAGACCAACGACCTTTGGTGTGCCTTCTGCGGTAATGACTAAGTTGATGATACCAAAGGTATCTTCCATCTGTGTATGTTTATAAAGAAGGCGTAAAATCCTCAGCGGATCGGCTTCTTTTCGGCATTCCACAACAAGCCGAATCCCTTCCCTATCAGATTCATCCCTCACCTCACTGATGCCCTCGATCTTACCCATATCAGACAATGTTTCAATCTTGGCAGCCAGCGTTGATTTGTTTATTTGATAAGGCACTTCTGTAATCACAATTAAACTTTTACCATTTTTGACTTGTTCAATCATCGCCTTACCACGCATCGTCACTTTTCCGCGTCCCGTTTTATACGCATTGATAATACCCTCAGTACCGATAATCAGGCCACCTGTTGGGAAGTCCGGTCCACTGACCTTTGTCATAAGCTCATCAAGTGTAATCCTAGGATTATCTATTTGCAGAATGACACCCGCTACGACTTCCCTCAAATTATGGGGAGGCATATTAGACATCATACCAACGGCAATGCCGGACCCACCATTGACTAGGAGGTTAGGAAAAGGGCTTGGCAGAACAACCGGTTCTTTCAGCCGTTGATCATAGTTTGCTTTAAATAGCACCGTATTCTTCTCTATATCTTGGGTCATCAGTTGAGATAAAGGCGTCATTCTCATTTCCGTGTAACGCATAGCAGCTGCATTATCTCCATCAATTGAGCCAAAATTCCCCTGACCATCCACCATAGGATATCTTGTTGCCCAAGGTTGGGCCATACGAACCGCAGAATCATAGATCGATGAGTCTCCATGGGGATGGTATTTCCCCATGCAGTCCCCTACTAAGCGAGCTGACTTGCTGTACGGCTTATCTGTATGCATCCCAATACCGTCCATGGAATATAGAATTCTACGATGAACTGGCTTAAGACCGTCCCTTACATCAGGAATAGCCCGCTGCAAAATAACATGTTTAGAGTAACCCAAGAACGCTTCAGGTAAAACCTCTTCGAGAGGACGCTGAATAATATTATCTTCCGTAATACTCACCTTGTATTATCTCCCCCTTATAAGCACATTCAAAATCCTAAACTCTACATATCATCGTCTGTAAAAACAATGTTCTCCATCAGAAAATCACGCCGCGGTTCTACTTGTTCACTCATCAGGATTCTAAGTTTACGCTCTGCTTCCAAAGTATCATCGATCGTGACCTGAATCATACGTCGATTCGTTGGATTTAGGGTCGTTTCCCAAAGCTGTTCTGGATTCATTTCACCCAGTCCTTTGTAGCGTGAAATCTTAGCCGTTTTCCCTAATTCCTTAAGTTCTTTCTTTAATTCTTCCTCATTGAAAGCATACCGGATGAGCTTACCTCGTTCCTTCTCTACCTTGAACAAAGGAGATTGCGCGATATAGACTCTCCCACTTAATATCAGTGGTTTCATATATCTGTAGAAAAACGTCAACAGGAGGCATCGAATATGTGCTCCGTCAATGTCAGCATCCGTCATAATACATACCCGAGCATAATTGCCCTTTTCTAAGTCAAACTCTTTTCCGATTCCGGAACCAACGGCTGTGATAATACTCCTGATCTCCTCATTTCCTAAGACTTTATCCATCTTGGCACGAAAAGTATTAATAACCTTCCCGCGCAAAGGAAGAATGGCTTGAAATCGTCGATCTCTTCCCATTTTAGCCGAACCACCTGCGCTGTCTCCTTCGACAAGAAACAATTCATTACGTGATTTATCCTTACCACTACAAGCCGCAAGTTTACCACTGAGAGCCTTAACCTCTGCCTCTCTAGTTTTTTTCTTAAGCTCCTTGGCTTTCTTCGCAGCGAGTCTTAAAAGACAGGTTGTCAACGTCCGATTAATGATATCTTTCGCTATGGCAGCATTTTGTTCAAAAAATTGACTGATGCCCTCGTTTGTCAAGGATTGTACGATTCCCTCAACTTCCATATTAGAGAGTTTCGTCTTAGTCTGTCCTTCAAATTGAGGCTCTTTTACCTTGAGTGAAAGTACACACGTTAAGCCGTCTTTGAGGTCGTCCCCGATCAGAGTCTCATCTTTTTTGAAGAGATTATTTTTACGTGCGTAGCTATTGAAGACTCTGGTTAAAGCCGTTCGAAACCCGGACTCATGAGTTCCTCCCTCATCCGTGGGGATATTGTTGACATAAGAGTGAAGCGCTTCATCATCCCCATCATTATACTGAATGGCGCACTCCACTATGACCGCTTCTTTTTCGCCCTTAAAGTAGATGGGTTTTTTATGTACGGGTGAAACACTCGCTTGTTTTATCAAATGTTCAATAAATCCTATGATTCCATTTTTTGGAGAAAATGTTTCTGATTTTGTTTCCCCACGAAGATCATGCAGGATAATTGTAAGTCCGTCATTAAGAAAAGACAGCTCCATTAAACGACTTCTGAGGGAATCATACTTAAACACAATGGTTTCTTTGAAAATGATTGGATCAGGTTTGAACACGACAGTTGTCCCTGTGCCCTCAATTTTCTTCCCAACAACATGCACATCTGACTTGAGCTGACCACCGTTCACATATTCAAGTCTATAAAGTTTACCATTTCTTTTGACGTCAACGCTTAAATATACAGACAAGGCATTGACCACACTTGCTCCTACGCCATGCAATCCTCCAGATGTTTTATAGGTATCCCCGCCAAATTTCCCACCGGCATGTAACGTTTCAAATGCTAGGCGAACTGCTGCAATTTTCTTGACAGAGTGGATGTCAATGGGAATTCCACGCCCATTGTCCTCGATCATGATCGATTGATCTATATTAATAGTAACGGTGATTTGATCACAAAATCCAGCCCCAGCCTCATCAATAGCATTATCGATGATTTCATAGGCAAGGTGGTGAAGACCTCTACTTCCGGTGGAACCAATATACATACCAGGACGTTTTCGGACTGCTTCCAATCCTTCAAGCACCTGGATTGATTCTGCGTTATATTGCGTAGCTGACAAGAACTGTTCGCCCCCTTATAGAATTCTTCTTTTTTATTTATAAGTCAACAAGTACAATACCACCTGTTTGTCCCTTTTGTCTAGAGAGAGCATGAAAATCGATAAAAATGCACCTACAGGCAAGACACTTATTTTTGCATCTAGTCTATAGGTACCATTATTGTGATGGGTTCATCGTTAGTGATTTCTGTAATGGTGCCGATTTCCAGGAATAAGTTTATATTTTTTCGATATTATTAGACACTGACAATTATCCACTATTGAAAAGCGGGCCCATAAACATACATCATGGAATGAACCACTAAGTAAGAGATCAGGAGGAAATTCATATGAGAAAGTTACTACTCTTTCTACTACCCTTCTTTTTTCTTATAACAACCACTGTCTCTGCTGACTCCAACACCGCTTCCGTCCCTGGCACCTCAGTGGGTAGCCGACCAGCGATAGCGCACCCTCTCGATTCAGCAATTAATGATACTGATATACCTGAATTACCTATATTTATTCGCTCAGTACCCAGCTTACTTTTCGGCGTAGTAAGCGACATCCACGTTCAAAGTACCAATCTCGTCGCCCAAAACAAGTTTGCGCAGATGTTAGGTGATATGGTACAACTTCAAGTCCCTAACCTCATCATCAATGGTGATCTTGGTGACGGTTCGCCACAAGACTATCACACTTTAGATCGCCTCATATCACATCAAAAAAGCTCTCCAGCAATATTATACGCCCTTGGTAATCACGAGTTTTATAAAGCCTATCGCAACTCAAACAATGGCTGGAGTCCCCAGGCCTTCCCTAACGGCGAGACCGATGATATGGCACTGAATCGTTTTTCACAACTTACAGGACAGGACCAAGTTTACTATGACAAATATTTGAAAGGCTATCATTTTATCTTTCTCGGATCAGAAAAATCGGTGATGTCTGATCCTAACATCGGAGATCGAGCTTACCTATCCAACGAGCAGTTGCAATGGTTGGAGTCTAAGCTCAAGGAAAAGTACACCTTAGGTAAACCCATCTTCGTATTCCTACATCAACCACTCATCAATCACGAATCAACTAAAAATAACTTTATAATCCAGGGTGAGCGGCTACGCGAAATACTGAAACGATTTTCAGAGGTCATATTCTTTTCTGGTCATATGCACCGCGAATTGAAACTACCCGCCACAGCCCTTAGAGATAGATTTTTAATGATCAGCAGTTCCTCAGTTTATCTACCACGAGATTCGTACGGAAAGTTTCTCCCTAACAAAAGTGAAGGACTGGTTATTCAGGTCATAAAGAACAACGTGGTGATTAAGGGTCGAAATTTTATGACCCAAACCTGGATTCCTGGTACAACCTATGAATTTTAGCCTGTTGCTAGTTATCTACTTTTTTCCTTAGCCATTCGCCTTGATTTTTCCCTACCATTCTCTGGGGGAACAGACAGAGCAGATCCACGAGACATGGACAATGAACCAGTTGGACAGGAAGCAGAACAGGCTCCGCAGCCAATACAGCGCCCATGATTCAAGACGGGTACCTCTTTACCATTAGCCATATCAGTCATTGTAATTGCATGTATTTGACACTTATCGGCGCAAATACCACAGCTGATGCAGCGTTCCAAATCAATGATTGGCATGAAATTACTAGGATGAGTGGCAAAAACCTCTTGTTCATTGATACCGCGCAAAACTTTGCAGCAACAACCACAGCAGTTACAGATATAAGTTGGTTTATTCATGACATTATCACACAAGTGAACTAGCCCAAGTTCTTGTGTTCTCTCAAGGACTTTTAGCAGGTCCTCCACGGATGCTGGTTTGCCCAGACCTTTGCGTACAAGCCAATCAGCTGTTCCCCCAAGCGACAAGCATACGTCTATAGGTGCGTCGCAAGCTTTACCAAGGTGAGAGGCTTCATGCCGACAAGCACACATCGATATCGCACCTCCGCCGGACTGTCTAATGATTTTTGACGCTTTCTCGTAGTCTAATACTTCTGTTTCTACTGCCAAAGGTATAATACTTTCATAGATTAGAGTTCGCATGATTTTCGTATCTAACCCAGCAATTTCTTTCATAACTCCCGGGCTATGAAAGTACGCTTCAAACAACTCCGCTAACTCTTTTAAGGAGGCATGATCGCCCGTCCGCATAAAGGTGTACTCGAAAAAGCCGACTAACATTGGGGCAAGCATATAATAAAAGGATTCCCTACGTGGAATGTCCAGCACCAAGCCTTTATGGGCCATTCCATCGAGAATCACTTTTAAATCGTCTTGCTCAATCCCTGTGATGGTCGCAATCTTATCTAAGGTCATTGGAATTGAAGAGAATTTACTACCTACTAATGCTTCACCTTCCGTATAAAGCCGATGAAGAATTGCCATGAGATCTTCGTTGATTGGCGCACCTTCTGGAGTCTTACTCAGTCGTTCAGCCAGCGCCTGGTATATCTCTTCTTTAGAATTTATTATATGTCCCAATCTGTACACCCCTTTTTTAAGTGGGTAAAATTTAGCTGCTGTCAATTGACTCCGACAGCAGCCTTTAGCACAATTTTCCCTTTATACAACTTCTTTGTCTAAATTTACTCCAGTGAACTGACTGTTGAAAAGGTCTGCATAGAAACCTTTCTGAGCTAGAAGTTCATCGTGGCTACCCACTTCAATAATACTTCCTTTGTTCATAACCAGGATTGATTTTGCCTCTCTAATCGTAGAAAGTCTATGGGCAATGACAAAGTTAGTTCTTCCTTGCATAAGGTGAGTCATAGCTTTTTGAATATAGACTTCGGTCCGTGAGTCAACACTGCTGGTCGCTTCATCAAGAATTAGGATCGCAGGATTTGCGAGAATTGCTCGTGCAATCGTAAGCAACTGTTTTTGCCCCTGTGAAATATTAGAAACTTCCTCATTCAAAATGGTCTTATAGCCATCCGGGAGTGTTTTAATGAAGTGATGGGCATGAGCAGCTTTTGCTGCTTGCACGACCTCTTCTTCTGTAGCACCTTCTCGGCCGTAGGCTATATTCTCCATGATCGTCCCTTTAAAGAGCCAGGTATCTTGCAGCACCATCCCGAACATACTGCGTAATGCGCCACGTTTTATATCCCTAATATCAACGCCATCAACCGTGATCTTTCCGGCGTTGATTTCATAGAAACGCATTAATAGATTAACCAGTGTCGTTTTACCCGCACCAGTTGGCCCAACAATCGCGATAGTATGGCCCTGTTGGACATCTATATTTATGTCCTTGATCAGTGTTTCATCGTCTTTATAACTGAAATCTACGTTTTCAAATTTTACATTTCCTTTAGGGAAGGCGATGACTTGGGCATCAGCAAGATCTGGTTCCTCTTCCACCTCATCAAGTAGTTCAAAGACACGCTCTGCAGAGGCTATGGTTGATTGGATAATATTCGCGATATTGGCAGTCTGAACAATTGGCATCGTAAATTGCCTGGAATATTGGATAAAGGCTAGAATATCACCAATTGTAATGGTACCCATCGTTGCAAATATCCCACCAACGACACAGACAATAACGTAGCCTATATTGCCAACGAATCTCATTAATGGCATGATGATCCCTGAAATGAACTGGGCTTTATAGCCCGCCGTATAGAGTCGATCATTAATATCATTAAAGAGGGTAATGGATTCATCTTCACGCCCATACGCCTTAACAATTTTGTGTCCCGTGTACATTTCCTCAACATGCCCGTTGAGTTCTCCCAATGATTTTTGCTGAGCAGCAAAATGTTTTTGGGAGCGTTTAGCGATATTCATGGTGACGACAATATAGAGGGGTAGCGTTAATATAACAATCAGGGTTAATAACGGGCTTATGGATAGCATCATAACAATAACACCGATAATCGTTACAATCGAAGTAATTAATTGGGTAAGACTTTGCTGTAGAGTCGTTGAGATATTATCGAAATCATTGGTAACACGGCTCAATATTTCGCCATGTGTTCGTGCGTCATAGAATTTAAGAGGCAAGCGTGAAAGTTTCTCATCAACTTCCTTACGCATCTGATACACAGTTTTTTGGGCAACTCCAGCCATAATATATTGTTGAACATAACTAAATGCCGCGCTAATAAGATACAACCCCAAAAGGATCATGACGATTTGACCAATATAAGTGAAATCCATGCTCGGGATAGGCTGATGCAGCTTCAAAGCCATCATTTTTGCTCCAAAGCCTTCAGCTATTTTAGTGACCGCTTTACCCATAATTTTGGGACCAATAATACTAAAGATAGTACTCAGAATTGCAAAGGTAAACACGGTCATAAATTTAGTTCTCTGTGGTTTTAAATATCTTAGTAACCTGAAAAGTGTCCCCTTGAAATTCTTGGCTTTTTCAACAGGTTTTCCAAGGGATCCCATCGGGCCCCCTCCCCCAAAACCTTTTTGTTGAGGTTTTTCTTTACGTTCTTCACTCACGCTAATTCCTCCTTAGAAAGCTGTGAAGCTACAATTTCACGATATACTTTACAGTTCTCTATAAGCTCTTTGTGCGTTCCCATGCCAGATATTTCTCCATCATCTAAGACGATAATTCTATCAGCATCTCTGACAGTGGAAACACTTTGAGCAATGATAAACACGGTAGAATTTGCAATTTCAGGCTTAAGAGCAGCCCGTAGCTTAGCATCTGTTTTAAAATCCAGTGCAGAGAAACTATCATCAAATATATAGATCTCAGCTTTTCTAATTAAAGCACGGGCAATTGAAAGGCGTTGTTTCTGGCCCCCGGACACATTGGTGCCTCCCTGAGCAATATGATGCTCAAAACCTGCTTCGATTTCCGAGATAAACTCTGTTGCTTGGGCAACCTGAGCGGCATGCTCAATCTCTTCCATGCTAGCCTCTTGTTTACCATATCGTATATTCTCAGCAATGCTACCGGTAAACAGCACGGTCTTTTGAGGGACAAAACCAATTTTAGCACGAAGCGCTTTCTGACTCATCTCTCGAACATCGACACCATCGACCAAAACGCTGCCATTCTCAACATCATAGAAACGGGTAATCAAGTTAATCAACGTGGATTTACCTGAGCCAGTCCCTCCAATAATGGCCGTCAGTTCGCCTGGTTTTACAGCAAAGGTTATATCTCTAAGCGCTGGTTGGTCTGCTCCAGGGTATCTGAAGGAAACTTTCCTAAATTCCACATAACCTCTTTGACTGTTTGATGATTTGGATTGATCTGGATCAATAATGTCAAGCTTTGTTTCAAGGACTTCATTGATTCTGACTGCCGAAACCTGCGCACGGGGTACCATGATAAATAACATCACAAGCATCAGTAATGAGAATAATATTTGAGTGGCATATTGAATAAACGCTAAGAGTGATCCAACCTGCATAGTGCCATCTTCTATTCTAATAGCACCAAACCAAATAAGTGCCACAGTGGTTACGTTCATAATAAGCATCATGACCGGCATTAAAACAGCCATGATTAGATTGATTTTAATAGCGTTATCCATCAGGTCTTCGTTCGCTTCATCAAATCGCACCTGTTCTCGATCAATGCGATTAAAAGCCCGTATCACTCTGATGCCCGTAAGCTTCTCTCGCAAGACAAGATTTAATTTATCTATTTTTTCTTGCATGACCTTGAATAGCGGCAGGCCCTTTCTCAAAGTAAGACCAATAACAGCGAACAGTATTGGAATGACAACCACAAGTACCCAAGCTAACGATGCATCCTGTTGTAATGCCATAATAACTCCACCGATACAAGTTAGAGGCGCAGTAATCATCATACTAAAGATCAAAACAGAGACTTGCTGAATTTGGGTGACATCATTGGTTGTTCTTGTAATCAAGGTTGCTGTTCCTAATTTATCAAACTCATGCAACGAAAAACTCTCGACTTTAGCAAAAGTCTTCTGTCGCAAGATCGTTCCAAAACCAACGGCTGTTTTGGATGAGAGGTAGGTCGCAATAATGGCGCATAGTGTTCCTCCTGCTGCAATGACCAACATGAAAGCACCAATTCTAAGAATATAGTTAATATCCTTGTTCTGCAAACCTTTGTCAACAATATCTGCCATTAGTGTGGGTAAATAGAGATCAGACAGTACTTGTGCAAAAAGAAGGGCGATAATGACAACGATCGAAGCCGTATACGGTTTTAGTAATCTAAACAATTTTATCATGAATTTTCAATCTCCAATCATTCGTGCTCATACTAACTCTAATTATTCTTCGCCATCACTCAGAAGCGTCTTCAGTACATCTAAGCCGACATATATTTTATCTAGCTCTTCTGGGGTACCTTTATTCAGTACCTTTCCTATGTTTTCCTCTAAGTGTTTATGAAAGTTTTGATGTACACCTGTAAAGTTTGGAGACATGCTGACGTGTACGACTCTTCTATCTTCTTCGCTCCGTTTTCTTACGACCATTCCCTGCTTCTCAAGTCGATCGATAATCCCGGATACAGTACTATTAGACAAACTAAGCTTGTTACTCAGTTCACTGATCATAATCGTTTTTTCCTTACTTAAAATCCCCATAACCATACCTTGGGGAGCCGTCATCCCCTGATGCATCTCCTCAATAACCTTACTCATGCTGTGCTTAAAGAGGATCATCACTTCTTGAAAAAGTTTTGCCACTTTAGAACTTTCATTAAACTTTTCCATGTTTCTCTCCTTTATATATATTATTTCGTGTACAACCATTTCGCATAAGTTTGTTTCGCCTACGTAATAATAGTCCTTAATGACTCTTTTGTCAAAAGGTTTTTATACGTAAAAAAAGACAGTCGCGATTCTGTAATAAATCGCGACTGTCTTTATCTAATTTTCTTCATTCCAGCTATTTTACGATCCCTCGATTAACAAAGTCTTGTTTGAGAACCTCTAGTCTCTTCGTACCATCTAGTCGTTTTTGTCTCATATCTTCTTGAATTACTTTTGTTTCCTCAATGCCTTTCACGATCGTCTGCCATGATTTCTCCAAGGTTTCAATACTCACTGAACTCCCTGAGGCCATTTTAGCGACCATTTTTGATTGCAAGGCCGTATTTTCCGCATTTCTTAATAAGAGTTCGTTTGTTTTTTCATCTAAGGCGGTCATTGCCTTTGCTTGAACGGCCTGTCGTTTTAACATGATCGCTTGAACTAAGCACTGTTTAAAGATTGGCATCGTAATGACAAAAGCGGAATTAATCTTACGAACTAAGTTGTAATTGCCATACTCAATAGATTTAATGGTCGGCATACTTTGGACGGCTACGTTTTCGGCAAGTTGCAAATCATAAATTCGTTGCTCCATAATGTCTTGAACTTGCACAACATTATTGACAGCAATCAGATCTAGTCTGTTCCCCGATTCGTCTGCTTTAGCTTGGGCTGTAGGGAGAATATTATCTTTAATTTCTGTCAACACGATTTGACCCGCGTAAATATATTGTCCTAACTGCTCATAATACTCAGAATTTTTAATAAACATCTCATCTAAATTCTTATTGGCAATATTAATTTCTGCTTCGTACTGTTTCAGCGTGACAAAAACCTTATCCACTTCATCACCCATAGAATTGTATTTATGGAAGAGGGCGTCGACAGAATTCTTCGCTTTAGAAAATATTTTTTCCAGAAAGCCTGGTGATTTAGCCTCAAAGTCCTTAATATCAAACTTATCCATGATTTTATTCAGCTGAATTAAAAGTTCTCCTGAATCCTCAACCTTCGTAGCTTGCATCGAATGAAGAATGGCATCTGAGAAACGAGCCACTTCTTCGGAGGTGTTCTTCCCAAACGTCATAATTGAATTGACATCTGCCACATCAATCTGACGAACAATACTGCGAACTTCAGGGCTTTGCTGCACCTTAGCCATCACTTCATTTTTCTTCTTCTCGAGATCGAACTCCGGAATAGGCGCCGGAACTAAGCTTTTATCCTCCGCTAATGTCGTTGTAAAACCTTGAATTTCCATATATATTCCTCCTTATATAATAATCCTCAGTTGTTTTCCTCCGCTGTCTCTCCCTCAATTAAAAAACCGAGAAAATAGTCCAGGTTTTTGAGTAGGAGCCTCCGCAATACCCGCTAAAGATGGAAGCTCTAAATCATATATAACCAGTGGAAGCTGATGAACGTCTAAAAGACTAGGCTTGATCCGTTGCTCAATTGCTTGGTAATTCGTCGGTGTAAGGATAAGAACGTCGAGACCAATGAGATTAAAATAAGCCAGTAAAATGGCATCATTTTCAGAGAAGGTTTCTTTATCATGGTCGTAGACGATCACTTTAGGTATTTCTTGCGGATAATCAAAGACTTCAATAAGCTTTATCAACGAATCGTCCATGGTTAGGATCGTCATAATTATCTTAAGTTTCATTTTTTCATCGACTTTTTCTAAAAACATTCCCGAAAAAATAAGTTCATTAATCTTAAGGATCAGGAAATGTTGTAAGTGCTCTTTCATATAACTAAATTTGTAGTGCTCACTCTTCATTACTTTACTTTCATCAAAAAGACCCTGTTCATTCAATAGATAGACGGTTTGATAGAGCACTTGTTTAGAGTATCTAATTTTAGCAAAAGGAAGCTCCTCAATAAACCAGGTATTAGGCGTCGCTGAAAAGGTCTTAAGGTCTAGCCAATAAGAATTCAGATCTTCGCTAACCCCGTTGATCTTAGCAAATAAATTGGGTACATAAACTTTCTTATTGTGAATTTTAAACTCTGGGCGAAGTTTAGCGGGTTCTCCCCAGAGAATCTTCAATTCATCCAGCGTGGTTTTAAGGGTTATAGGTTGGGTAGAGTAACTTTCAAACTGCCAAGGTCTAAAAAGACCATCCTCTTCGTTATAGATCACTTCCTCAATTTCTTTGGAAGCATTATAGGCGACCGTGCTTTTGCGAATGATTCGCTCTGCTTTCGGAAAGGTAACTAAAGGCAATTTGTGTTCATAGTTCATAACTTGGGTCAATAACTTGTCGTTGTCGAAGTGTTGAAACGGTTGGTCTCCCTCCTGAGAGGGATGAATAAACAACACGTCACACCCCATTTTATGGAAGGCGTGGAGCAGGTAGATTTCATGCGGTTTGATGGTACCATAGAAAAGAATTTTAGGATTATTTTCATAGTCAGGTCCACCCACACTAATTTTTTTGTCACCATGACTGATCCTTAGAAGGTTGGGCAAATACCTATTAAACCAAATAACAAGCTTCAGAGAAAAATTCAAAACGATCGATGGATTAAGGTTACTATTTTTCTCATGGAAGAGAATCACTGAATCTACAAACGTTTTTGTGATTGTGTTGTCTAGAAGCTGATCATACATTTGGGGTAATATCTTGGCCTGAAGCATTTGCTTTATAATTTCGCCCCTGTCTTTATAGTGATAACCAATAAGACTTTGCGGAATGTGATCACTTTCTGCAGCATTTGGCGCTGGGACACCTTCCATAAACTTCAAATAATGGCCCGATGTTTCAAAGGCATTATCCAGGTTATAAAGACTGTTATAATATTCTGCTTCCCAATCATCAGAAGAGCCTGGGACCCCAATATACCTCATGAAATATGTAGGAAGTATCGGAAATGGCCCACCTACATAACCACTACGTTGGGTCATGGGAACGAGGATCTCCTCAATAATATTTTCAGATTTCTTAAGCTTTACCACAATAGCGGGATCATTTAACCCTATTGAGCTTTGAGATGTACTTAGATCTCTTTCAGTGTTTTTCTCTAGTTTAGGGGACGCTTGTACTGAAGGTTGGGATGATTCTTCGATCTTGTTGGGGGGTAAATTGAGGGAATCTTTCGTGGGAAAATCATTGATCTGTCGTTCGTTTGCTTTATTAATCGAGAAGGAAAATTCATTGAGTTTGTCGACTTCTTCAAACCGATCCTTAAACGACATGTTAAGGACAAGAATATCACAGCCTATGAATGACAGCAGAATCAGAAAATATATTTCGTGGGCTTTAGGACTTCCCCAATAAATAATCTTAGGGTTATAAAGTGATTTTCCACCAATTTGTTTGCCATAATCTCGGAGCCAGAGCAAAATTTTAGTAATAAAATTTACGGTAATACTTAAATTGATCGGTCGTTCATTGTTCATATAAAGATTAAGCATGATACCAAAAGACTTCTTTATTTTTCGGTCAATTTCTATGTTTGAAGTGACTGAAAAATAACTCCGTGTTTCCAAAACATTTAAGAGTGCCCCATTACTAAAATCCTTGAGCGGAACTTGCTCAAACAATTTCCTAGCTTGCTCTATTAATGTTGTATTTGGTGTCATATGAATGCTCTTGTCAAAACAAATATAGTTGTCAAGTAATCTGAGTTTATGATCTAAATGAACGATTTCAGCTAGGTATTGTGGCTCATCATTGCACCCAATAATACGGTAGAAGTAAACATAGGGACTAGTGCCCCTTTCGCTCATAGGAGACAGTATATCCTTAAAAATATCGTCGGAATGCTTCAAGACCGTTATAACACCCTTGCTTGTCTCCATACCAATCACCCCTTCAAGCCAAAGTCATGTTCGCCAATACCTAAATCTGATCGATCCACGAAGCCCACATCTCCGGTACATAGCCAACAGTTGCTTGCTTGCCGTTCCGTACTATTGGGGTTTTAAAGAGACTGGGATGATTCAGGAGCATCTCTTCTTTACCACTATCGGAAATAATACGATCCATATTTAACTTCTTATAATTCTTAGATGCACGGTCAACAAGATCGTTTAAACCTATCGCAGCCTTCACACTATGTAATTCTCCCTTGCTCAACCCCAGCACTTTTAGATCCACAAACTGATAGTTAATGTTTCTCTCTTTAAAATAGCGTAGTGCTTTCTTTGTAGCAAAACATTTCTGAACACCGAAGATCTGTAGGTTCATTCGCCCTTATTCTCCTTAAAGAAACTATCTATTTAGATTATAGCAGTATTTAGGAGGTTTATACAGCAATAAACCCGCATTTAAGCGGGTTTATTCATATCGCGAACGAAAAACGTTTTAGCTCAACTTGATCTCCACGCCCTTTTTGCGAAGATTTGCTAGACATTCATCCTGATATGCGTCATCGTGCTCAGGATAGATCAGTGCGTCTGAACTATGGTAATCCTTACATTTCAGAGCGCAAGACCATGGCAACGTATTTTTCCCACGGTATTCAGGACAATACCATAGTTGATCCGGTTTGTATCCTCTGTGCTCCATTTCCCTTAAAACAAGTTTATGAAAATCAGCGAGCCTCTTTGCATTGTGCGTGAACACGTAATCTACGGTCGAATGTTTTCTCCCCCACCCCATTCCCCGTAGAGCACAGCATTCTCGATGTTGACCCAAAATTTGGGTTCTGGGCAATAAAGTAAGCAGATTCTGGTGCCAGAGTCGCATGCTCCACCCCTTTGCTTAAAAAATGAATTCCTTAGGATCCAAGTGAACTTCGCGGCAGATCTCATCCACAATCTTCTTTTCCACTGGGGCAAATTCTCCGTCCGCAAAACCAATCGCACAGCACAAACGAACCACTAAGCGAGCAGCATCCGGTTTGCTCGCAAGTTTACCTATTGCCCGTAAGGCTTCGGCTTTGCCCATCATGTGATCACTTTGAATCCGCTGAACAAAGTAATTAAATCGGGAATCCACTTCATTAATATTAATGCCTTTCATTTCTTGGCTGGTACGGAAATAATCAATGAGTTTTTGTTTTTCTGACGGATCAATAATGCCATCCGCCATGGCTACTAAAGCGCTACCCGCCACAAGAGCTTCTGTAAGATCTTTCCCCATGTATTTACTCACGACACTACGGGCACTCTCTGTTTGTCTCTTTAACCAATCAGCCGTATTGGTATTACTGGCAGCGTTCCACCGTGTCTTACAGCTCAAGCAGACAAACTCCATATTTTTACTACCAATAAAGCCCGCTAATATCCCGACCGGACCTAACATAACACCGCCCAATAGGGCCTTGCCAACCCCGAACCCTTTCTTACCCGCCGTCACCTGAGTGGAGTGGCAAGTTGGGCAGCTCATACCTTGATCGGGAGATTGACTATAGCTCGGCGCATTGTTTTGTCCATAGGATTGGGAGCTACTGCTACCATAAGTCTGGGCACTAGTATTTCCCTGTGATTGTGAATTGCTTTGCACATACGGCGCAGATGAGCTTCCATAACTATTATTACTAGGATTGCTAGCACCCGTAGAGTTTTGGTTTTGGTTTTGGTTTTGGTTTTGGTCTTCCTCTACCTCTAGTCCAAAATTGTGACAGAGAGCCCCAAGACCGCCCTGAAAACCACTGGCTATAGCATTAAATTTCCATTCCCCTGCATGACGATATAGTTCAGCAGCAACAATGGCAGTTTCAACTGAAAATTCTTGACCAAGTTCGTAGTTAAGAAGTAATTCATTCGTGCTGGCATTGAGAATCCGCACGTAAGAATTTTTAATATCTCCGAAACTTTGACGTTTTATTTGGGCATCATTAATAGTTATAGTAAAAGCAATTTTCTCGATATAACTAGGTACTGCCGACAGATTAATGCGAATTTGTTCGTCATCACCCTCGCCAGAACCCTTCTTGTTATCCCCACTATGCTTCACTGAACCCTGTCCACCCGAAGGATTATTATAAAAGACAAGATCATTTTCATCTTTCACTTTACCATTTGATCCTATCAAAAAGGCTGATGCGTCTAGATCAAAGTTAGAACTACTAGCGGACGAATTTGCCGCCCAACCCAAACCAACAATAATTTCCTTCAAGTTAGGATTGCTTTTCGTGAGGTCAACTTTTTGACCTTTACTCAGTCTTACTGCCATTACCTCTCCTACCTTTCGAATATCTTATAGGTCTACTTTTCCAAAATATCTATTAGAACTACTTTGAATAGATATAATCTTAATGGGGAAATTATATCACCTCTCTAACGGATAAACCAATCTGGTTTAGAGGACTTGAAAATAGTCAACTACAAGACAGGTAACACTAAGGAACAGAAAAACAGCCCGGAAGGAAAATATCCTTCATCGAGCTGTCGTTTGCTGCTTTCTGCGCTATTTTGAATAGGGAAGTAAGATTAATACAAGAAGAATGAAATGTTCATAGAACATTCTAATCAAATAGGATTAAGGCCAGAAATTCCAGATTCATTGTGCCTGTATTTTCAATAGAGTGTTTTTCACCATTTTTAGTAACGATGACATCGCCAGACTTAACAGCCTTTTGGTCTCCTTTATCATTGACAAGACCTTCTCCACTTAGAATGACATAAGTTTCAGTATCTCCGGTATGTTCGTGAAGACCAATGGAGGTACCAGGTGCTAAGACATTTTTAGCAAATAACCGCCCTTTACCATTGAATTCATTGTTATCTACTTCGAGAAAATGTGTAATCTGGAGTTCACCTTTTCCTCCACGGAATTCAGAAACTGTCACTTGTTTTAAATCCTCTAAATGTTTAATCATTATATGACTCCTTCCGAATAATTATTACCCTATTATTACCCTATTATAACACAATTCCAAAATCATGGTGCTCCATATTGCCGGTAAGACTGCCACGCTAGTGACCCTACTTTGTATCTAATTAGAACTTTATGATATAATTTCCTGTAAGGTACTATAGTCTCATTGCTTTTAGTGAAGGATAATAGTTAATGCAAATATTGTAACGTCAGTGCTCGTATTGTAATTTACGAAAGGAGTTTATTATGGACAATATTTTACTAGAAAAATATGCTTCCCTTATTGTAAAAACAGGCCTAAACCTTCAACCGAAGCAAACTCTAGTTATTAATGCTCCGATTGAATGTGCGCCCTTTACACGCTTAGTCTCTCAAGTAGCTTATAAGGCAGGTGCACACGATGTAGTGATCCAATGGAGAGATGAACTGTTCTCAAAAATCCGCTATCTCAATGCACCTGAAGAAGTTTTTGAGGAGTTCCCTGAATGGCAGAAGGAATTTTATATTTCCTATATGCACCAAGGAGCAGCTTTCTTAAGTATCTCTTCTTCAGACCCTGAGCTTATGAAGGATGTCAAACCGGAAAGAATGACCAAGGCGCATAAAGCCAGTAGTACTGCACTCAAAGAGTACCGGGAACGGCTCATGAGTAACAAAAACGTCTGGTGCGTTGTTTCAATACCGACTGCAGCTTGGGCCAAGAAAGTCTTTCCTAACCTTTCTGAAGAAGGGTCGATGGAAAAGCTATGGGAAGTCATCTTCAAAACGGTGCGCGTCGACACTGAAGATCCCGCCGCTGCCTGGGATGAACATAAGACAAATCTCAAGGCCAGAATGGACTATTTGAACTCGCTTGCCTTAAATTCCCTCCACTACACAAATTCGCTAGGCACCGATTTAACCATCGAGCTTCCGGAAAATCACACCTGGCTGGGCGGTTCTGAATATACGCCAGAAGGTTTAGAGTTTATCGCAAATATGCCTACAGAAGAGGTATTTACATTACCTAGTAAAACAGGGGTGAACGGCAAGGTCGTTAGCTCCATGCCTTTAAACTATAATGGAAATCTCATAGAACAGTTTTCTCTGACCTTTAAGGATGGAAAGATTGTTGATTATAGTGCAGAAAAAGGGTACGAAACGCTCAAAACAATGATTGATACGGACGAAGGTTCCCACTTTCTTGGAGAAGTCGCCTTGGTTCCCGATGATTCTCCAATTTCAAACTCAAATATCTTGTTTTTTAATACCCTCTTTGATGAAAATGCATCCTGCCATTTAGCGATTGGTAAGGCCTACTCCGTGTGTCTCAAACAAAGTGATCAAATGAGTCAAGAAGAATTAGGAAAATTGGGAGTCAATGACTCTCTCCTACATGTTGACTTTATGATCGGGACAAACGATCTTGAAATCCTAGGAATGACTTCAGACAATCAAGAAATCCAGATCTTTAATAACGGAAACTTTGTCTTTAACCACTTTCCACTTCAATAAATTCTTTAAAGGCTTATGGTAAATTGTATTGTGTTTAATCTAAAAAGTAGTTCCTCACATGAGGAACTACTTTTTATTAACCCTAAAAGACCATTGGAATATAACCCTCTTCAATATAGGCTGAAATCTCCGAACCAATATAACTCACTTCGTAGCCTAAAGTATGTAACGAGGCACCTTCGACGAATAAATTGGTGACTAGAGTGTCATTGCTTCCTTTACTTGCTTGAAACAAGTCACTGCAAAGTCTAAATCTTCTTTACTATGCCCAGCCGAGACTTGGAGTCTGATTCTTGCCTTTCCCTGCGGAACGACTGGATAAGAAAAAGCGATGACATAAACACCCTTCTCCAGCATCCGATTAGCAAATTCCGAGGCTATTTTAGCATCATACAGCATAATCGGCACAATAGGATGAATACCTGGCAGCACATCTAAACCGCTCTTCCCAATTTGTTCCCTAAAATAACGTGTATTTTCATGCACTTTATCTCGATATACCGTAGAATTGCTTAACAATTCTAATGTTTTGATGGAGGCTGCAGCAATGGAAGGTGCTAGAGTATTTGAAAAAAGATAAGGCCTACTTCTCTGCCGAAGAAGCTGGATTATTTCCTTTTTACTACTGGTATATCCTCCAGAAGCACCACCCAACGCTTTACCCAAGGTGCCCGTAATAATATCCACCCGGTCCATCACGCCGCAATACTCGTGAGAGCCCCGTCCCTTTTCTCCCATAAACCCAACGGCATGGCTATCATCAACCATAACCAACGCATCGTATTCCTCAGCTAAATCACAAATACCGGATAAATTCGCAATATATCCGTCCATCGAGAAGACGCCGTCTGTAGCGATCAGTTTAATTCTGGCATTACCCGCCTCAATGAGCTTGGCCCTTAAATCTGCCATGTCATTATTCTTGTATCTCAAACGCTTTGCTTTGGATAAACGAACTCCATCGATAATGCTAGCATGGTTTAGTTCATCACTGATCACAGCATCGTCCGCACCTAACAGCGTTTCAAATAAGCCACCGTTTGCATCGAAACATGAAGAATATAAAATGGTGTCCTCCATCCCCAAAAATTTGCTCATCGCGCTCTCTAGTTGTTTATGCACCTCTTGAGTACCGCAAATAAATCGAACGGAGGAAAGACCGAAACCCCAATGATCTAAACCCTCTTTTGCCGCAGCAATTAAGTCCGGATTGTTCGATAATCCCAAATAATTGTTAGCGCACATATTAAGCACCTGTTTTTTAGCTTGAGTATCTATTCTGCTACTTTGTTGTGACGTGATGATTCTTTCTTCCTTGTAGGTACCTGCCTCTTGAATCGTTTCAATGTCTTGCTGTATATATTTAACCGCTGTTTTCATGAGTTCCCTCCAGTACCTTAGATTTTAGACCAATCCAAAACAACCTTGCCCGACATCCCAGAGTTCATGGCCTCAAATCCCTTTTCAAACTCTCGAAAATCAAATCTATGGGTAATAATATCGGATATATCCAACCCGCTTTGCAACATAGTCGTCATTTTATACCAGGTCTCAAACATTTCACGACCATAAATTCCTTTAATCGTTAAACAGCCAAAAACAACCTTATCCCAATCGATGATCGTGTTTGGTTGTTGAATCCCTAGCATTGCAATCTTGCCCCCATGATACATACTATTGACCATTTCCGCAAAAGCCTGGGGATTTCCAGACATTTCTAACCCAACGTCAAACCCTTCCTTCATCCCCAATTGTTGTATAACCTCTGATAATTGTACGTCTTTCGTATTTACGACCATCGTTGCGCCCATTTTTTTGGCTAATTGTAACCGGTAATCGTTAATGTCAGTCACGACAACGTGCCGGGCACCAACATGCTTACAAATAGCGGCTGCCATAATACCAATGGGACCAGCACCCGTGATTAAAACATCTTCCCCTATTAAGTCAAAAGATAGGGCCGTATGTACCGCATTTCCCAGTGGGTCAAAACACGAGAGTATGTCATCCTCAAGGTCTGGACTACAACGCCAAACATTTGTGGCAGGTATTGCTAAATATTCCGCGAAGGCACCATCGCGGTTAACGCCCACACCTTTTGTGTCTTTACATAAATGCCTTTTACCCGCCAGGCAATTACGGCAAGCTCCGCAAACCAAATGACCTTCACCCGAGACTCGCTCCCCAATCTTTAAGCCTAGGACATTATCCCCAATATCTGCAATCTCCCCCACAAATTCATGTCCAATCGTTATGGGTACGGGAATCGTCTTTTGCGACCAGGAATCCCAGTTATATATATGAACATCAGTACCGCAAATGGACGTTTTCTTTATTTTCACTAAAACATCGTTACGTCCAATTTGCGGTATAGGAACCTTTTCTAGCCACAATCCTTTTTCAGCTTTGTTCTTGACCAAGGCAAACATTTCTTTTTTATTCAATCTCTTCGCACCCTTTCGTTCCTAATACATGCCTACGCAGCTCAATTGGTAGAGAAACTGATTTGTAATCAGTCGGTTGCGGGTTCGAGTCCCATTGTTGGTCCATAGGTTCCGTTAACACAACCAGAAATGGTTGTGTTTTTAGTTTGCTCATTTAACAATGGGCTTAGTATTCTCATAAGCTCTAAAATAACAAGCGTAAAATTTTCCCAATTTATTTTCATGGTGATCACTTGTGGCCAACACCGGGACGATGATGGAAATCTTAGATTTTTCTATCACATTCTATTGCTCTTGATATGGTAGCATATGCCAACTGTATTTGTTCTTCAGTTGGTTCTGAAGTTACAATATATTTCTGAATGAACGAACCAATTAAAAACGCAAGCTTAAACCAATTAGTTCCTGAAATCCTGTATATAATCCCATAACCAATCGTTAAGGCTACTACAAGTATCAGCAGCACCTGTATCGTTAGCTTCCCACGGACAATGTGCGTATTGGTGACAAAGGTTATCCCATTGATATGTGCCCGCCCACCTATGACAGCCAAACATCTCACCTACCTTCACATTACAAGTTTAATCTTTCTTAATTATATAGGCGTAAAATTCTATGGGGGCTAAAAATCATACTCAACAGGCCGTCTGCAACCCATGCAAACGGCCTTTATTTAATGTCAATCCAAATTTAATGACTTTCCCAGATCTAATGAAAGAAGATATTTCTCAAACTACTGCTCTTTCACCGATCCATTGCGATACGCCTCCAAAAGGCTCTTTAATGTAACGATATCCGCTTTGAGCCCCACCCCTATGTCCGTGTCACCCACTAGCATGCGGGCTTGGTTTTTCTCGATAAATACACTGGTCGGCAATATGTCCAAGTCTTCACGAATGGCTCGCTCTTTAGATTCGAAGGGCTTGTGGGACACTAAGTGCATCCCCTGGGAGTTGAAGATGAGCGTGAAACCAGCGATACCCGTCTCTTTCTGATAGGCTTTAGCAAACCCGCCGTCGATCGTGATGAGCTTGCCGTTGGCTCTGATTGGCGCCTCACCCGAAGTGACCTTAACGGGTACATGACCATTGATGATGTGACTGGTGGCGGCATTCAGTCCGAACTCACCGAGAATACTCATACATATTGACTCGTCGTCACGCAAGGCATAATAGGCGTTTTTCACCTCTTTGTGCGTCTCTTTTTCTGCTATAAAATACCGCTCGAAGGTCGCCATTTTGCTCTTGCCGAACAAGGGTGAATTCGCACCACACCATAAATACCACACCACATCCAATGCCTGCGCCTTCTCCTGAGAATCCTGGGCGTAATAGGCTTTTCTGACCATTTCATCGAAGGCATCCAGAAGCGCCTTACCTCTGAGCTTCCGACCACACAACTCAAACTCCTGAAATTCGCCCTCTTCCGTCAGCGGTATACACGCGTGATACAGCAGGTTGCCATTGTAGACCTTGTACATGCTGCCTTTGTCGATCAAAAACCGCGCATGCTTTTGAAGATCCGTAGAATGCTGAAATGACGCCTTGAGCTTGTCCACCACATTTTGTTCATCCTTCGTCAGCTCATAGGGGCGTTGGGGATCTACCGTAGGGAACTCCTTATCGATCAGCTGGTACACTTGGCCGTTGAGGGTCACAGTACCCCCCTGGAAGTCGATCAGATGCAGGAACTGTCGATGAGCGAGTTGTAGTTCTGGTCGCCGCATAACCAATTGCCCTTCCAATTTCATCTGGATCACCGCAATGGCCTTTTGCATCCGCGACAACAAATCCAGGTCCTTTTCCCGCAAATTAGTCTGTTTGACTTTCACTTGAAAGTTCGGTGCGTATTCCCCCTGATAATAGTCGAGCGCGAGGCGCACTAGGGGTGTGAGGTTCAAGCCGTACCCTTCCTCAATCGTCTCCAGATTCGCATAGCGAAGCGACACTCGCAGCGCGTCTGCCATACACACCTCAGAACCGCAGGCAGCACCAATCCAAAGCACATCGTGATTGCCCCATTGGATGTCCACCGAATGGTGCCTTCTCAGGGTATCCATCACTTGATGCGCACCATAACCACGATCGTAAATATCGCCAACAATGTGAAGATGATCCACCACTAACTTGCGGATAAGCTCCGCAAGTACAACGATAAAATCATCCGTTCGTTCAATCGCGAGTATGCTGTCAACAATTCCTTGATAATAGCCCTGTTTCATGACGCTGTGCTCGTTTTCGTTCAAAAGTTCCTCAATGATGTACTGAAAATGCTGCGGTATTGCTTTTCGCACCTTAGAGCGCGTATATTTATAGGCAGATTGCCTGCATAATCGAATCAAGCGTATCATAACGGTCTCATACCAGTCCAACAGCGCAGCGTCCTTCGAATTCTGCGAACTGTTCTTCCCTAGCCCGTCTTCTGGGAAAAGTGCTATCGCGCTTTTTTGTAGGGCGATTTTCTCCTGGGGATAGTAAACCAGTGTCGCTAGTTCCTTTTTCTGGGCATCTGTCAAAGTATTGCCAAACGTATCGTCAATCTTGCGCTTGACCACTCCCGAGGCGTTTCGCATCACATGGTCAAAGGCCTCGTGCTCGCCGTGAATGTCGGCCATAAAATGCTCTGTACCTTTAGGCAGATTTATGATGGCGCTAAAATTGACGATCTCTGAACTCACAGCGTCCGCCGTCGGGTATTGTGTAGAAAGTAGTTTCAAGTAGTTCAAATCATACAATATACGTTCACCTCAATACTTGTAGTAATTGAGCTTTTCACTTTACAAAACTCCCCGCCTTTAAGAATCAGAGGGGTGCCACTTTAGCCATATAAAAGCCTACTTTAAGCTTAGTTTAGCTCTAGAAACTAATCCTTGTACACAACTATATAACAGATTAATAGCAAAATATATACTATTATCATTATATTTGAACTTCTTATATCCTGGTCCAAAGTTATCAATTCCGATATTTGATATCACATTCATAACCGTGCATGTTCATCAATCACTTCAAAAGTGACAGCCAGAAGTGGTGATATTGACCCTTTCCCGATAAACCAGACACCAAAGAGTTAGTGTTTTCGCCCGAAATCTTAACTATCCTTAAAATTTCATTTCTTGTGATATCTTCAGGCTACTAGCTCCTTAGTTTGTGAAGCCAAGCTCTTGTAATAAAG
>DASRMG010000090.1:0-6325 GCA_035648035.1 Desulfosporosinus sp.
AACAATGATCATAACACGATGTTTAGCGATAGAGGTCTAACGTGTCAACTAATTAATCTGAACAATATGGTGTGAGTTATCAAAGAACGTTCGAGTTGGGTTTGAACCATCAACCCTAGCTCTATCTTACAAGGAGGTAAAAATATGAGTTTCAAAAAAATCACTTTATTAGTTGCAACAGGTGCGCTTGCAATTACAATGAGCGCAGGGGTTGCCTATGGTGCTTCGGACAACAACCCATCTTCGAGCAGTAATATTAAGCCTGTTACTGAACAAGTCGGAGCTCCTGACAAGGTTGCGAAACATCGTGGTGATTGTAACGCCGAATTAGCTAAAGTTCTGGGAATGGATGCTACGTTGCTTGGTGAGAAACTAAAGTCAGGTGAGACTCTAGCTAAAATTGCGGCTGATCAGAAAGTTGATATCAAATTATTAACGTCAAATCTTGAAGCAAAATTTAACGCCAGAGTCGACAAGGCTGTATTCGAGGGAAAACTGACCAGCGAAAAGGCCGGTCCTATTAAAGCAAAGATTTCTGAAAAAGTTGCAGAGATGATCAACAAGCCAATGACTGAGCATAAAGGAAGAGCTGGCAGAGGGAATGGATTCATGAATGTGAAGAGTCAAATTCCTGCTTTAGTTGGTGTGGAGAATGTAACCCAATTAGAAGCACAAATTAAAAGTGGTAAGACGCTGTCAGACATCGCAGTTAGTAATGGTATTGCGAAGGAAAAGTTGGTTATAAACTTGCAATCACTTATGAAAGCGAATTTGGCACAGGCAGTGAAAGATAATAAAATCACTGACGAAAAAGCAACAGCAATTGAAAGCAAAATGCCGGAGATGATTGAACGCATGGTAACACGTATCCATAAAGCCGATTAGATTAATAAATAATATCTTAGCCCCTCGGTAATGGCCGAGGGGCTATTTTTATTTCTTTCTTAACCTTTTTTAATAGGAGAACTACTAAATTTTTTACACTGTACCAAGCGCTAGCCAATACAAAGATAATAGCAATGGTAATCAGACTCCTTGACCAAAAACTCCTTACGTTGGAATGTGAATTTCCTGATCAATAAGCCACGCCAAATGGCTCTATCTAAACACTGCACTAACCATTTTTCATACTTTGGAACCCTTCCCCTAAGACCTCATGCGCCTCGCTAACGATGATAAAGGAGTCGGGATAATTTTTCTTTATATAGGTTCTAACTTTTATTAATTGTGTTCTATCCATAACAGAATAAATTACAGAGTTTGCAACCCCAGTGAACCCACCTTTTCCTTCAAAAGTAGTACACCCTCTGTCTATTTCATTTATAATGTATTTTTGAATGTGCTGACTGCTATTTGAAAATATCATGACCGCCTTAACAGAAGTAAAGCCTTCAATAACCTTGTCAATAATAATTCCGTTTAAGAGAACACATACCACTGCATATAATGCATTAGAAATACCAAAGGTTATCCCAGCAATAATTACAACAGAAAAGTCTACCGCTTGCATTGATCTCCCTAAATTGATATTAAAATATTTGTTCAGTATCTTCGCAATGATATCTGTTCCTCCGGTGGAGGCGTTTTTAGAGAAAACCAACCCTAGACCAGTTCCCAGTAATAAAGTACCAATTATTGCAGCGAGTAACACATCATTTGTAAGAGCATGCGGTTTCATAAACACTTCTATCAGCCAAATGGTTCCAGACACACCAAAGCTAGCATAAATGGTCTTAGCTCCAAAATTACCGCCTATGAATTTAAAACTAATCATAAACAGTATGACATTCATAATCATCATTAACATCCCTATAGGTAAAAAGGGCAAGTAATAGTTGATAACGATCGCTATACCGGTGATCCCACCTCCAATTATATGAGCTGGGACATAAAAATACTCCACCGCAATACTAGCCAAAATAAAACCTAAAGTTATGATAATGTATTCTTTAATTTGTTCTTTTAACATGTATATTACATCCCCATTTGCGTTCCATCGTCAAAGCTAACTTGCCATCCAATACCAAACTGATCTGTTAGGCTGCCATAGCCTTTACTCGAGAATGTCTCTTGAAGGTACATCCGAAAACATCACTTTGCTACCCTGAATGTTAAGAAGTCCGTGCATGACAAGATTTTTCGTTTCTTCTGTAATAGGAAATGCCGTGTCGGGTGGCGTATCTCCTAAGCCATAATTTTAGCTTTTCCCGTTTTAAAAACTTTTGCATAAAAATCAATTGCTTCTCGACAATTGCCATTAAAAAATATATATGGCTGAACCACCACTTGTTCCAACTCCTTAGTGTTATTATTTATTTGTGATCGACACTTATACATGCATATATTCTCATTCTGCACACTCACCTTTACTATAACGTTCTTATTATGTCACATAACACATGTTAATATATCTTATCGATTATGATTTTGCAATGAGCTACAATCTATAATTTTCGGCTCATTTTCTATGTCTGCCCCTCTCCCTTTCACAAGTTTGGACAACCCTGAGTACAATAACTTATTACACCATTAATTCATTAATCGACCATCACTCAGAAGACGAGAGAGGAAGAGAAATATGATCAATAGAGTCTATAAACTAAGACCTGATCATGAAGACCAACGGGACAGAATTTTTAGGTCCCTTCAGTTCGAAAAACTTACTATGCTTCCAAAAATTGTAGATCTTCGGTCCGGTTGCTCGCCAGTCGTTGACCAAGGGGCGTTGGGAAGCTGTACTGCTAATGCTATTGCCAGTGGCCTACGTGAATACTGGGAAAATTTATCTGGAGATGTTGCCTTGCTAAGCCGCTTGTGGCTATACTGGGAAGAACGCAATATGGAAGGGACTGTTAATGAAGATGCCGGAGCTTATATTCGCGATGGCATGAAAATTCTCCAAAAGATGGGATGTGCTTCAGAAGCCGATTGGCCTTACGATACAACGAAGTTTACTCAAACTCCACCCGAAAATTCTACCATAAATGCCACAAAGTTTATCATTACCGAGTACCACAGGGTTACAGACTTAACCTCGTTAAAAGCAGCCTTGGCAGAAGGTTATCCAGTCGTAATTGGTATTGATGTGTACGCGAGATTTGAATCAGCCGAAGTAGCTCAGACAGGCCTTGTTCCCCTACCCAATTACGGAGAACAATTGCTGGGGGGCCACGCCGTGTTAGCAATTGGTTACAAGGATGTTACTGAGAATAATGATCAAGGTGTTGTGATTTGTCGGAATTCTTGGAGCGAAAGCTGGGGCGATAAAGGTTACTTCTATCTTCCCTACAGCTATTTTACAAGATATGTAACCGACATGTGGACGGGAAAATAGACTAATAGACTCAAGTGTAATAAGTTAGAGGTAGAAGATCCCCGCAATAGGGCTTCTACCTCTACAATTCGAATGTACTACACAAATAGCATTACTGGTTATTGGACGATTTGTCCATCTCCATAAACCATATATTTAATCGTGGTTAATTCCTTCAGTCCCATTGGCCCGCGAGCATGCAATTTTTGGGTACTAATCCCTATTTCAGCTCCAAAGCCAAAACGTGCTCCGTCCGTAAAGCGAGTTGAGGCATTCACATAAGCTACAGCAGCATCAATTTCTTTCAAAAATCGTTGAGCCCTAGTATAATTTTCGGTGATGATAATTTCAGAATGCTTTGTACCGTATTGATAAATATGATCAAGTGCCCCATCAAGGTTTGACACGACTTTGACACTTATTATCAAATCAAGATGCTCTGCCACCCAGTCTTCCTGAGTAGCGGGAATTGCATAATTCAATATCTCGCACGTTTTTGGACACCCTTTTATTTCGACCTGATGTTTCTTGAGTACTTGCCCGATCAAGGGAAGAAACTCCTCAGCAATGGCTTCATCCACGAGCATAGCTTCTAAGGCATTACAAACACCAGGATTTTGGGTCTTCGCATTAATTACAATAGGAATTGCCTTGTCGAAATCAGCCTCTCGATCAATAAAAGCGTGACACATACCTGTACCCGTTTGTATCACGGGAACGGTGGCATTTTGTACCACGTTCTGAATTAAACCAGCTCCCCCTCTTGGGATAATAACATCCACATATTCATTCATACACATCAGTTGTTGAACCCATTCTCGATTGGTCTCTGTAATGAGTTGGATACATCCTGACGGCAGACCACTCTCTTCAGCGGCTTCTGCGATCACTCGCCCTAACACTTTATTACTTTCTAAAGCCTCAGATCCGCCCCTCAGAATCACAACATTGCCAGATTTCAAACACAAGGCAGCCGCATCCACGGTCACATTAGGTCGTGCTTCATAGATCATCGCCACAACACCTAGTGGAACACGAGTCTGTTGTATACGAAGTCCATTGGGACGCGTCCACACTTCTCCCTCTCCCACGGGATCTCGTAAGGCGACCACTTCTTTAAGGGATTGGCTAATTTGTGCTATGCTCTCAGAAGTAAGGCTTAAACGATTAACAAGACTTTTCTTAAGCCCTTTCTCTTCTGCCGCTTGGACATCTATTCTATTCGCCTCAAGGATTTCTTGCTCATTAGTTATGAGTGCTTCTGACATTGCTAGTAAAGCATGATTCTTCGACTCTGTACTAGCAAAAGCTAATTGACGAGCCGCTTGTTTAGCTCTACGCCCAATCTCAAGTAATTCTGGGTGAAACACTGCAATCCCCTCCCGATATTTCGTTTTATTATACTATATCCTTTTTCTCAACGTTTAGCTAAACACATAGCGATGAAAACCGTCTGACCTGTTTAGATCTCTATACAGGTATCCCCCATGAGCGTCATATTATCGCGATGAACCACTACTTCCCCCTCGAAATCAGGAACCAGGACGAGTATCATTTCCGAATGTAGCCCTTTAACTTCCTGCACCTCAGCGCTGCTCAACTCGCAGACCCCTCTGGCGATCTCTTCACCGAGCATATCAACAATACGCACGATTTCTTTACGTTCCCAGACCCCTTCAGCCGATACAATACCTATGGCTAGCAAACTTTTCCCCTCTTCTACTAGAGCCTTAGCTGCACCGTCATCGATCTGAATACTTCCTTCGACGAAGCTTGCATAAGCGATCCACCGTTTTCTACTCGCCAGACCATGCGAAGCTGGCAGAAAGTAAGTCCCCTCTGCACGGTGACCCTCTGTCATATTCAAAAGTTCTCTAATCCTTGTAAAATTCAGTAAAAGCATACCGATTCCAAAACTCGTGGCAATTTTTGCCGCTCTCAGCTTTGTGACCATACCACCCGTACCAATGAGGCTTCCTGCCCCACCTGCCATAGATTCGACGGCAGATACTTCGGGTACTTCTTTAATAAGTTGCGCCAAAGGATCTATTTTTGGATTAGCAGAATACAGGCCATCTACATCGGTCACAATCACTAGTAAATCCGCTCCAACAAGCCCAGACACCAAGGCTGAAAGTGTATCATTATCCCCGAAGCAAAGTTCCTCCACAGCCACTGTGTCGTTTTCATTAATAATAGGAACGATTCCTAAGCGCAATAATTTCTCTATCGTATTTTGGGCATTTCGATAGTGAGACGCTAGTGCTAAATCTACTCGCGTCAAGAGAATTTGAGCCCCTACAACACCATGCTCTTCAAATTTTCGAGCATATCTCTCGATAAGCATCCCCTGGCCAACAGCTGCAAGCGCTTGCCTGCCCGGTAAATCATTTGGGCGCAAACTTAAACCCAGTTGTCCCATACCGACGGCTACCGCACCTGAAGTCACTAAAATACACTCCACCCCTTGCTGCTGTAAGGTGGAAATGACAGACGATACTTCCGCGATCGCTTGATCATCCAGGCCGCCTAAGGGATTGTTCAAACTGCTACTTCCTACCTTTATGACAACTCTTTTAACATCACTCTCAAGTGTTAGCACTCCTAATTATCTCCTTCCATGGCGTCAGCGCGCTGGACACAGGCTTGTGCTGCCTTAAGCACAGTTAGAGGTAATTTATCATCTGTAAGCACTTTTAGCGCTGCAAAGGTGGTTCCATTCGGAGAAGTGACTGCTTCTCTCAGCATCCCGGGTGATTTATCGCTCTCAGTGAGCATTTTTCCCGCACCGATAAGAGTTTCGCGGACTAATATCTCGGCTTCTTCTTCGCCAAGACCTAGTTGCACCCCTGCCTTAATCAAGCTCTCAGCAAAAGGCTCTTTTCGTAAATATTGTGGGTATTATCAGCCAATCCATGTTATTATATTCATAGGACAACCAGTAGGGGGTATGGCTATGGATACCTTGGATATATTCAATGAGTTTGCAAAGTTATCGCCTTTTCATAAGGA
>DASRMG010000091.1:0-9868 GCA_035648035.1 Desulfosporosinus sp.
CTTTATTACAAGAGCTTGGCTTCACAAACTAAGGAGCTAGTAGCCTGAAGATATCACAAGAAATGAAATTTTAAGGATAGTTAAGATTTCGGGCGAAAACACTAACTCTTTGGTGTCTGGTTTATCGGGAAAGGGTCAATACGATCAGAATCATAATGTTTGACGAAGCCTTTGATAAAATGGATGACAATAGAATCAGTTCAATGATGGACTTTCTTAATAGCCAAAATTTCCAAATTATCCTGGCCACGCCACCGTCTAAACTTGAGGTCATCGGAGAAAAGGTCGATACCATCTTAATGGCTATGCGAGAAGGGGCCAATAGTATCATTGAGGAGTACAACTTATGATCAGTCTCTATGAGAAAAAGATCCTCAATAGGTTGCTGGATAAATACGAGGGCAGTAAAAGTTTTATCGGCAATAACAAAGTTAACCAGAGATTCTCCGTAAAGCTGCCGACCTTATTTCCGCAATACACTGATCATGCAAACTATGAACTGTTTCAATCCGTCAACGAAGCCATTGATGTGCTGGCTAGAAAGAAACTAATCGTTGCTAAGGCAAATTCTACTAGGGTTTGCAGCGAGGTTAGTTTGAAGATAGAGGGTATCGACGATGCCTATAACTATCTTAACCGAGTGCAGAAAAATTATATCAATTACTCCGTTAGGCAGGTACTGGATGCTTATAAAGACCGGAACGAAATCTTAAACCGGTTTTGCACCGCTCAAACGGAAAGGATCCTGGCGAATAGACCCATCCAGTTTTTTAGTGGCGAGCTTGGGGAATTTGAAAATATCTTAATAGCAGTGGATGAATTACTAAGAATTGGTTCAGAAACGTTTGTCCGGGATTTCTCCGTTAGGATCTTTAAGGATTCCAAAACGTTTGAACGGATACGTTCTAAGGTCGAAAATCTGCTCTTTGAATACGGCGATTTTCCGGAAAAGAATCAGCTACTGGAGAACTTGAACTTGGTAAAGAATCCTACCTATGTCAACTTTAAAGGAGCTGGGAGCCTCGAATTATGCGGGCAAATGATTGATTTAAGTCAGCTTCGCAGTGACCTTGCAATTTCATCGTCAATGCTACCCGATATTGATACAATTAAAATTACTGGCAGGGCCGTTCTAACGATTGAAAACTTAACAAGCTTTCATACGACCGATTGCAGCGACATGTTCGTCATCTATCTAGGTGGTTTCCATAACCGCGTGAGACGTGAATTTATTAAGAAGATATTTCAGCAAAATCCAGGCGTCTGCTTTTATCATTTTGGTGATATCGATGCTGGTGGTTTTTATATATTGGAACATTTGAAGCAAACAGGCATAGAATTTCAACCTTATAAAATGGACCTGGAGACGTTAAAGAAATACCAAGAGTACTCAAAAAAACTGACCGATCATGATCGTGATAGATTAATTAAGCTGAGGGGAAGTCAATATGAGGAAGTCATCAGTTATATGCTTGAAAATGACTGTAAATTAGAGCAAGAAGCGATCATCTTATGAAGATATCTTCATCTGCGGGAGTTTTAACATATGTGCCCTCTAATATGGATCTTATGCAATCTCCAGGTCATTCTGGGCACGCTGGATACATTGGTTGTTTAGGAACACAGATGCTTTGGCCGACTTCAAGGTTAAGAGGGTCTTCGCAAGGGTTTACAGATACCAAGGCAGCTATTGTTGTGTTAAATCGTATAGCCAACCAGTAAAAGGTATCTCCCTCCTTTATCGTATAGGGAGAGGATCCTTGGGGGCACGGTCGATGTTGGCGATCGTAATAATCCATGGTGTCACCTCATTTGTAGTTCCATGTATACAGTATAGATGGAACTTAGATATTTCTATCTACTATTGTATGAGTGAAGGTCGGTTTAGCGACTAAAATCCCCACCTATGAAACAATAATTCCTGTGCGAGCTTCTATTCTTTTGGTGAACGGTCATACTAATATAATGCAAAGAGATGGAGTTGAAATTATAAGGGGTAGTTTAATGAATCTTCGAAGAAGTAAGCTGTCAGTTGGATTAGCAATGTTGTTTGTGACGATTCTTATTGGTACAGCTGTCATGGGAATTGCAACAAGACAATGGAAGACAGTATATTTGACGCTGCTTGCCATGGTATGTCTTAGTTTTCCTTATATCATTACATATATTGCTCACAGAAATAATATAGTTCTCCCCTCTAGCTTTGAATCAATAACGATCGTGTTTGTTTTTCTTGCACAATACCTTGGGGAAATTAGGCATTTCTATCAAGTATTTTGGTGGTGGGATTTACTTCTTCATGCTCTATTTGGAAGTTGCGCAGTGATCATTGCATTACATTCTATAGAGGGGATTACCAGAAAGGAACAAGATACTAGCAAACGGAGATTTACGATTTTTATCATAATATTTGCCTTTAGCTTCTCAATTACCTTAGGCACCTTATGGGAAATGTTTGAGTTTACAGCGGATTACTTATTTAAATCTAATATGGTAAAAGGGGGGCTTGATGACACCGCTACAGATCTTCTAATAAAAATTTCAGCTGCTTTTATTACTTCAATAATATTTTATTTTCGTAATACGAAAAAAGTTGACTCATTACACTAGAACTGGATACGTGAAAAGTAGAAGAAATATGTCAAGAAGGTTGAAATAATTTAGCGGGACAATGTATTGACCTTACAACATGGCTCAATAATTTTAATCGCATAGGGTTGGCGGTAAATTAAGGGAACCTATAGACGAGACACAAAAAAGTGTTTCGCTATAGGTTCCTTTTTACTGCATAATTCCTTGTTTCAACGTCGAAATAAGAGGCATCCCGATCCTCGTTGACGAGTTAGTCTATATCCTTGAACCAGTGGATCCCGTTGCTCTACGCTTGCTGTCACTGGTTCATATACAGCTTCTTGTGGCTCAATTGGACATGGTATTTCAGTGTTATTTGTTTCCGTTACTGGCGAAACAGCAACACGTTTTCTGACTTCCGGGGCGATAACACCTAATCCAGCGCCTAACCCTAGTCCTAGGAGTAATAATCCTAAGGCAGTTTCGACCGCTTTAACAACAGGGTTTGTATTAGTCGTCTCAATCGCCGTAGCTGCTGCAAGCGCAGTCGCCGCCTCGATGGCCGTAACTGCAGCAAGCTGATTTGCCGCTTCGAGCGCATTAGTCATTGAAGTCGCCTTAGCTTTAGCAATCGCTAAAGCGGCTTCAATGGCTCTAGCCGCTGTAATAGCTAACGCCGCTTCGATGGCCTGAGCCGCAGCAAGTTCATTAGCCGCTTCAATGGCTTTAGTTACTTCAATTGCATTAGGTGATTCGGTCGCTGCATTGACACCTAATAATCGAGTTTCATTTGCAATCTCTCTGATGAAATTTATGACCGCATCAATTTTGTCGGTTACAGCATTGACAGATACAATTTCATTGTTTAAATCGGTCTGTCTTTTACTTATATCACCAGCTGATGTGGCCAATTGTTCCATAGTTGAGGATATCAGGCCTAATCCATCGTTTAGTGCATTCGTAACTCCTTTCAGCTTTACAGTGACACTTGCTAAGCCAATGTCTTTAGCAAAGTCGTCTTGGAATCTTTGCAAATCCTCGAGATCAATATTATCCTGACTCACTTGTCATTCCTCCTATTATTTCCATTATTAACCATTATATGAATTCAATTAATAGTACGTACCTGCTCAAACATCAAAGGCACCATCTATTTGAAGTTGGGTATAATAAATTGGCAGTAGTGGACAATAAAAGGAGATGCCTTGAGTTGTCAAAGAACGTAGATAACTGAAACAAATAAATGAGTATGAGTGTTTTATATCAATAAAAACTGGGATACAAAATGGAAAAAGTAGAAAAGGAGATACGATGATAAAGGAACAAGTAATTTTAGAAACAGGTTGGAACTTAGAAAGCAGTTATGCCCGTCTCCCAAAATCATTCTCTACCCGCCTCAACCCAACTGCTGTGCGTTCACCGAAGTTGATTATTCTTAATGAGTCGTTGGCAACATCCCTGGGGTTAAGTGTGCAGGCGCTACAAAGCAAAGAGGGCATAGACGTGCTGGCTGGCAATGATATTCCTGAAGGCGCTTCGCCCCTTGCTCAAGCTTACGCGGGTCATCAATTCGGCCATTTTGCCATGTTAGGGGATGGTCGAGCGGTGCTACTTGGCGAGCAAATCATGCCCCTAGGTGAGCGGGTTGATATTCAGCTCAAGGGATCAGGGCTAACGCCCTACTCTCGCGGAGGTGATGGTCGAGCGGCACTTGGGCCGATGCTACGCGAATACATCATCAGCGAAGCCATGCAGGCGCTTGGTATTCCCACAACCCGAAGCCTTGCGGTGGTGACAACCGGTGAATCAGTGAGCCGCGAAACTAACCAACCGGGTGCAATTCTAACTCGCGTGGCTGCCAGTCATCTGCGCGTGGGCACCTTTCAATACGTTGCAGCTTATGGCACGGTTGAGGAGCTTCGAGCCTTAGCCGATTATACTTTGGACCGACATTTTCAGGCGTTAAAGCGGATGAGAATCGCTATCTATTGCTACTTCAGGAAGTCATCAAGCGTCAGGCTGTGTTAATTGCCAAATGGCAAATGGTTGGCTTTATTCACGGGGTGATGAACACCGATAACATGGCCCTGAGTGGAGAAACCATTGATTATGGTCCTTGCGCTTTCATGGATGCCTATGATCCAGCAACGGTATTCAGTTCCATTGACGCTCAAGGGCGATATGCTTATGCTAATCAGCCGCTTATTGCCGGGTGGAATCTCGCGCGATTTGCTGAAACATTATTGCCGCTACTGCATGTGGATCAAGGGCAGGCTATCAAACTGGCCCAGGATGCGATCACGAATTTTACGGAGTTATATCACAGTCATTGGCTCATGGGAATGAGGGGTAAACTGGGAATATTTAATGAAGAGATTCAAGACGAAGGCCTTATTGACGTCTTGCTCAGTATGATGCAGATGTATCGTGCAGACTATACCAATACTTTCCTGGCATTAACTTTTGATACTCCGGAGGATACGGTTTTGTTTGGCAGCACAGAATTTGCTCAGTGGCGGGAACTGTGGCAAGCGAGACTTGGCAGGCAGCAGGAAGCGAAAGCCTCCTCGCATAGGTTGATGCGCAACAGCAATCCTGCCCTGATCCCACGCAACCATCGGGTGGAAGCTGCTTTAGAAGCTGCAGTGAAACAAGGCGACTACCGTGTGATGGAGCGGCTTCTTGAGGCGCTTGCAATCCCCTACGCCCACTCTCCAAAACAGGCAGATTACGCTACACTGCCTGAACTATCCACCCGTCCGTACCAAACCTTTTGCGGTACCTAATCCCAAGTGAACAAGTATAGCCACAACATTAACGTGTTGTGGCTATACTTATGATCCCACTATTATAAATCGAGGAGAAAACATTTGCTCGCAACGGAACACCACTTCACTTGATATATGATAGAATAGACTGAGGATGTTTTGGTATTGGCGAGGTGAAAGTAATGGATTTTGGGAAATTGGTAGAACAAAAAGTTGGAGAAGCCATTGCAAGGGGAGAAGCGAAAAACCTTCCAGGAGCAGGAAAACCCGTTAAAATTGAAAACTTTTATTTTTTGCCCCCAGAATTTAAATTTGTTTATACGGTTTTGAAAAATTCGGGCTATCTCAACCTAGGTGACGATGAGAAGGTTCCGGTTTCCTCGACCAGCGATGACATAAACCCGCCGAACATGAACGTTTCTAATCCTATAAAAAGTATTGAAGAAAAGACCGCATCTAGTGATGAGGTAATGTTATCCAACGTTAACCCTTCCAAACCTACTGAACATGTTCAACAGAAGGCTCTTAACTATAATATCATTAGAGACAGCAGACGTAGAAAATTTTAGCGATAAAAAAATATAGATATAAATAGTGATAGCACCAGCATTTTGATAGAATGCTGGTGCTATTGTCATCATTCCTAGGACTTAATGTTAGCAATAGAGGATATTGAGGTCACTGCCAATACCCGCTATTGCTAACATTAAGAATTTCTTAAGAATTGTATCAACATTTCCATAAGAATTAGTTGATACAATGACTCAGAAGTAAACTATTTAAGGGAGTGATATAATTTGCACAAACCGATATGGAAGGGTGATACTTCATGAACATACTAGTCTGCGATGACGATCAAGATATAGTTGATGCAATAACGATCTATCTAGAAAACGAAGGCTATCATATATTCAAAGCGTTCAATGGAATAGAGGCACTAGATGTTGTCAAAGAAAATGAAATACATCTGATCATTATGGATGTTATGATGCCTAAAATGGATGGCTTAAAGGCGACTATGAAAATAAGGCAAGGCGAAAATATCCCTGTCATTATGCTGTCTGCAAAATCTGAGGATACAGACAAAATAATGGGGTTAAATATGGGCGCCGATGATTATATAACAAAGCCCTTTAACCCGCTGGAGCTCATCGCAAGGGTCAGGTCTCAATTAAGACGTTATACCACCTTAGGGAGCCTGGTCACAAAAGTTAATGTCTATAAAACCGGTGGCCTCGTCATTGACGATGAATGTAAGGCGATTACCGTAGATGGTGAGGATGTAAAACTTACGCCCGTTCAATACAGGATACTGAAGCTACTCACTGCAAATGTAGGTAGGGTATTTTCAATCGATGAGATCTACGAAAAGGTGTGGCATGAAAGTATCTTTAGCCCAGGGAATACCGTAGCAGTGCATATTCGAAAGATCAGAGAGCGGATTGAGATTAATCCGAAAGAGCCTAAATACTTGAAGGTGGTGTGGGGAATTGGATACAAAGTTGAGAAAATATAGCCGTTCAATGCTCGCAAAAGTGATTGCATTTGTCATTGTAATAGTATGTTTTACAAGTTCCGTAACGATATTTTTAAATTTAATGGGGCTTCATAATGGCAAGTTAGTGATTGCTTTTGAAGATAGTTATTACTTAGGTAATGAATATATGAGTATTAGCTCAGAGGTCATGGGTAATTTGAGATATTTAGAAGAATATAAGAGTGAAGAGTATATTCTAAGTGGAAAAACTCTCTCGAATGACGAAATTGCGAATAAAGAAGACACGTTGTTTAGAGAATTTGAATTCAGCTCCAAGGGTTATAATCCTAATTTATCACAGGAGGAAAACAAAAAAATCTTCAAGGAGGTCTCTGCTGATAAAATAGCTCAGGTCAGAGAAAATTTAATCAAAGAAGCGCTGAATAATTATAATGCTTCATTGCGAAGTTTAGAAAAATACCAAGGTCTTATGTATTATGCTAAAAGTGATGAAACTGAATTGACGAACAGTTCTAATAAAGGTAAAGAGTATTTCCAATCGTTTCCCGCTTATATGATATTTGATGCTTCGAATCGGGAGGTATTTCCCAAAGAGGTCAATCAAAATCCTAATTACTACAGGATCACATCAGATGTTAGCGAACTGGGTTATCAAGATGTTGTGTATATTGCCTTCACGGAGTCGTTCCTAAATCCGAAAATTACACAATGGAAAGCAGATAAAGAATCGATGACTCATAGTCTATACCAATTAACAGGACTCTTATCATTACTAGCGCTAGCCTTTATATATCTATTGTGGGTCATTGGGTTAAAACCACAGAAGGATCAAGGTGTTGAACTCAATACGATCGACAGAATCTATAATGATTTTAAGATGGGTCTGTGTCTGTTACTAATTGCATTATGGGCTACAATCATGGCTCTATTGAATAGGGGTATGATATCTGAATTAACGTTCCCGATTACGCTACTCATAGCAACGATTGGTTTAATATTAGTGCTATCTTTAGTTAAAAATCTTAAGACAAGAACCTTTATGAAACAAACTTTCATCTATAGCGTGTTTCATAAACTTAATCAATTCATCAAAGATATTTATAACAGTGGCAGTGTTGGAGTAAAGGTTGTCTTAATTGTCGTAGGGTATCCAGTCGCAGTGGCTATAACCTTCTTCATGTTCCCCGTAACGCTTGGGGTGGCGGCTTGGATCGCACTTAAAAAGGTTAAGGAGTTTAACGCAATAAAAGAAGGGGTAACACAAGTAAGAGATGGAGATATACGACACCAAGTAACTATTTCTGGAGAAGGCGAATTTGCTAAACTTGCTGCTGATATCAACAGTATCACGGACGGATTGCATAATGCAGTGGGCAATGAGATTAAGAGCGAAAGGTTAAAAACAGAATTAATCACCAATGTTTCACACGATATCCGAACGCCTTTAACCTCTATCATCACCTATGTCGATTTGTTGAAGGGTGAAAAGGATCCGGTAAAGGTTGAAAAATATATAGAAATAATTGACCGTAAATCCCAGCATTTAAAGGTTTTGACGGAGGACTTGTTCGAAGCGACTAAGGCCTCCAGCGGCAGCATACCGGTAAATTACGAACGGATTGATATTGCATCGTTAATAACCCAGGGTTTAGGTGAACTAGGCGATAAAATAGAAGAACGACATCTGGACTTCAAGCTTTCCCAGCCGACGGAAAAAGTGTTTATCAACGTTGACGGGAGATTGATGTGGAGGGCTACAGAAAATTTGTTATCGAATGTGTTTAAATATGCCCTTGAAGGCTCAAGAGTTTATATCGATATCATTGATTTAGGTACAGAGGTAAAACTAATCATTAAAAATATCTCAGCCTATGAACTGAATATTTCTCCTGACGAGTTAATGGAACGTTTTATAAGAGGCGATGAAGCAAGAAACAGTCAAGGAAGCGGTTTAGGGTTATCCATTGCTAAAAGTCTCATTGAAATTCAAAAAGGAAGTTTTGATATAGAGATTGACGGGGATTTGTTTAAAGCTGTGATTCTAGTGAACAAAGCAGAATCATAGGCTCTGCTACAGCCAACTGATACTCCCAAGTTGGCACAACTAAAGTGCACCACTTTATGTACAAAATGATTGATATCATGTTCTACAAAGGGGTGCACTTCAATGAGCGGCTCTACCAAAACGAAATTTTCAGTTGTGGTAGGAATTTGAGAAATGCCTCGGAATTAAGCCCCGAGGCATTTCAGACAGCTGATTAACCTTGAGGTTGTTGTTGCGCTTTTTGAGCTTGTTGTACTTGTTGTACAGCTTTTTCAGCTTGTATTTGAGCGTCTCGTACTTGCTCTTGAGCTCTCTGAGCGTGTTCTTCAGCTTGCTGAGCGTTTTGTTGTGCTTGTTCTAGTTGTTGAGATGGCTGTTTTTTATTGTTCATTATAAAAACTCCTCGTACTTTATTTACCTTGGTTAGTATTGCCTATAACCTTAAAATTATTTCGGAAAGAGTATTTATTAAAGAGTTGAGTTTATGATAAATATCCCTAAAATTTAAGATAAACTTAAGAATAGAAGCAGCCTCAGTTAAGGTGATCTTGTTATATTAATAGCAGGGTACGAAACGGGGCTGTTTTCCGTTTTGTTAATTCCCCCACAAACACTAACTTTATTGGAAAAGGAGCTTAAATTAATGGATAAGAAAAACAAAGGCTGGAAAATTTCAGCGATTTATTCGATTTTGACACTTTTGACACTAATACTTCTCATAGCTCTTACCGGATGTTCTTCCCTTGACACAATCCAAGAGCTCAAAAGGCAGCCTGAGATTATGGATGTTTCCATAAATTACGAGAAAACCGTCATTGATGTGGGCGTTTTCCTTAATAGTAATGTTATAATGTACCCAGGGTGTTGGACACAGAACTGAAAAAATAAGATAATAGTGATATGAGTAAGAAAAGAAAAACCTATAGCCCAACAGAAAAAGCGAAGATCGTCTTGGAGGTTCTCAGAGAGGAAAGTACTCTGAATGAG
>DASRMG010000092.1:0-12725 GCA_035648035.1 Desulfosporosinus sp.
TAAAATAATTTCTCCCCATAGCATCTCTCTCCTAACTGGATGTATTAAGTATAACAAAAAAGACCCTATAAAATAGAGTCAGTTAATTTTTGGCCGAGTAGGCCTCTTTTTTAACTGTCTACTTTATAGGGTCCATTTTAGGCCTATAGAGCTCCCTTTCACTTGAGAGAATCCAGACTTGTGCCTTAGACTTAACTTTACCTGATTGGTTGCAAATACAATTGATGCTTGGTAATCCACATTCATCGCAGCTTTCATATAACCGTGTAATCTGCTTAACTTTATAGATCTTTTCCACGTTATCCCCTTTGATCCTTGTACTTATTTGGTTTTCCCAAGTTTGTTCATTTTAATCTTTTCGTTTAATCTCTTTAGTATTGCAACCGGTGCAATGTGATTCCAGTCTGAAAAGCAGTATAGTTTAGAACTCATAAAAAAGGAAGACGCCATCAAATCCAGAAGATCTGATAGCGTCTTCCTACAAATTATATAGATAGTCCTGTATTCATCTGTTTTTTTGTGACTTTAGCTGCTGATGGATTTTTTTCCACTTGGCTTTTTCGGCTAAAGCTTCCGCCTGATTAACTTTACGGGAGAGGTAGGCCAGTTCTTTCTTAAGCTTCAGGTAGCTATCAAAACGGGACTGATCCATAACTCCCTTTTCTAGAGCGATTGTCACTGCACAATCAGGTTCTTGCTCGTGTTGACAGTCGGAGAAGCGACACTGCTTAGCAAGCGCTTCCACATCACCAAAACTATCCTGCAACCCACTTTCTGATCCCCAAAGTTGCAGCTCTCTCATTCCAGGTGTATCGATCATCAATCCACCTTGCGGCAATACCACTAGTTCCCTAGCTGTGGTGGTATGCCGCCCCCTATCGTCTCCCTGCCTGATCGCTTGCATTTTTTGAAGGTCATGACCATAGAAATAATTAAGCATTGTGGATTTACCTGCTCCAGATGAACCCAACATTGCAACCGTCTTGCCAACTTGGAGGTACTCAACAAGCCCGTTCAGCCCTTCTCCAGTGAGGCAGCTAATAACATGTATCGGCACCCCTAAAGCAATCTGTTTCACCTCAACCAACCGCTCTGGTACCTCGTCACACAAATCCGCCTTACTCAGCACGATCACCGGACTGGCTCCACTATCCCACGCTAAGGTAAGATAACGTTCCATACGGCGGATATTGAAGTCATAGTTCAAAGCATTGACTAAAAAAACTGTATTGATATTAGCAGCTACAATTTGTTCGACGGTTTCTGCACCAGCGGTTTTCCTAGCGAACTTGCTCTGACGAGGTAAGATCCCATGGATATTTGCTCTCTCTCCTCCGTCATGCAGTGAAATAATCACCCAATCCCCTACGGCAGGAAAATCTTCTCTGACTGTCGCTTGAAAGCGCATTTTACCGGATACTTGAGCCAGTACCTCACCATTTTCATTGAGCAAACGGTAATAGTTCTTTTGTTCAGAGATCACCCGACCCACCTTATAACCTTGGAGAGCATAGGGCTTAAATTGCCTGTTAAACTCAGAGTTCCACCCTAACTGGTGTAAATTCCATTTAATAATGTTCGTATTCAACTGGATTCCTCCTTAAAGCGAATGATTGGCTTCAAGACCAGAATCCTTTTTCAATAATGATTCTGGTCTAAACGTCGATGTCCCTTTTTATGCTTTTTTCAATCATGATGCATCACTCCTATCTTAGTGTGACAGCCCTACCTTGACTCTAGGGTTATTACCTGACTGTCCTTTTAAATATATCTTAAAATTCAGTCAGTGTACACCAATAAAAAACAAACGTGCGTTTTCATCTCGCACGTTTGTAAGTCTTGAGGTTATATTATTATTACTAATTTTAAATCAGTCTTTCAGCTTAAAAACAATCCTTAATATAAATACAATTTTAAATGACCTAGTCTAGCGTTTTTCTTACGACATCAATGACTGTCCCATCCCGATACTCTACAATCGCCACTATCTGATCTCCCAGTTGAATCGGATCAGGTTTTCCCGTTAATCGTTCTGCCAGGTTTTTAAGCGCTTCAATCGGCATAACCGGCAAATCTGTTGCTTTGAGTTTTTCGATAAGATCTATTCGCAGTGGATTAACAGCAATTCCCCTTTCCGTAACTAGAACATCAATCGATTCTCCCGGTGTGGTGACTGTGGTTACTTTATCTCTAACAACCGGTAAACGTCCTTTGGTCAAGTTCGTAACAACAATCGCGAGTTTTGAACCAGCTGCAGTATCGTTATGGCCACCTGAAGATCCAATGATCACGCCGTCAGACCCGGTCACGACATTGACGTTAAAGTCGATGTCGATCTCCGTGGCCCCCAGAATCATGACATCCAAATTGTTTACCACTGCCCCCTTATTATGCGGGTTGCCATAAAGCGAACCGCTCATCCATTGATGTTTTACGTTATCTCGAAGCGAAGCAATCGCTTTTAAATCAAAACATTGGACATCAAAGATGTTCCGGAACAGTCCTTCTTTGAGCATTTCCGTAAAATAGCCCGTAATTCCTCCGGCGGCAAAACTTCCCACCACGTTTTTTTCGATCATGAACTTGCGGACTTCTGCAGCAACAGCCAGAGAGGTCCCTCCTGCACCCGTCTGAAGAGACATATCATTTTTAATAAAGCCTGTTGCTTCAATGACTTGGGCAGCAAGCTCCGCAATATGTAAACTCACAGCGTCCTTTGTCACTTTCAAGGTTCCAGATACGATACCACCCGGATCCCCAATTGAATCCACCTTCAGGATATAATCAACATAATCTTGGGTGATTTCAATCGGGCAAGCGGGATAGGGGACGAGATTATCCGTGACGGCAACCACATAATCTGCATACTGAGCATCAGAAACACTATAGGCTAAGGTGCCACAGGCCGACTTCCCATAGACCCCATTCATATTACCAAAAGAATCTGCGGTCGGTGCAGCAATAAAGGCGACATCTATATGCGCATCCCCGCTTTCAATGGCACGAGGGCGACCACCATGACTCATTAAAACGGCCGGTTTTTTTAAAATCCCTTTGGAAATAGCCTTCGGTACCGGGCCTGGAGCGATGTAGCCTACACTAATTCCGGTCACCGTCCCATCCTTCATATAGCCAACGAGAGGTTCATGAATCGGGAAGATTCCGGTCGCGGCAACCATGATATCCTTAATGCCACGTTTTGCAATAGCTGCCATGACCAGATTAAGTACAAAGTCCCCATTTCTCAGATGGTGATGGAAAGAAACTGTCATTCCATCCCGAATCCCCACTTTGTCCAACACCTCATCCATCGTTTCCACGAGTTTACTTTCTCCCGGTTTTACGGAACGCAGATTCACCGATACTCTACTGCAATCGCCATAATTGGCAGATGCCCCCTCAAAGGGTTTTACTGGTCCATAGTTTTCAATATACTCTGGAATGTCACGTCCTACATTATTCTTCATGCAATTCCCCTCATTTCAATTCTAAATTAAGCAAATACGCGATGAATAATATCAATTTGGCGACCGTTGATGGCTGATTTGCCAGTAAACCCTAAGTTCCGAGTTTGATTCGCATCCATTTCTAGGCCCTCAAGGTCATTGACATCATTATAAGCTGTATCAAAGCTATCCAACCCTGCTACTCGACAAGCCATAGCAACTCTACTCCGCGCATAAAGGATTTCTTCTCCATCTTGAGTTCGGGTGATTCCAAGTTCTTTGGCAAGTCCATCCCCATTGAAAAATGCTCCCGCTACTCTCCTTGAAGCACTGAGGATAGCAGAGGTGTCCTCAAGAGATTTTACAGTTTCAATGACAGGGAAAAGCTGAATTTTCCCCTGCTCAAGACCCGTCTCTTTTTCAACCACCGCCAGAATTTGCTCCACTTCTTGAATTTGCTCTACGTTTGCGTGAGGAATCATTAAGCCTGTAAGGTTTACGCAGGAGATCATTTCAATATCCTTCGCGCCAAAACCGGATTCAAGCGTATTAATTCTCACCACGATCTGAACCCTTTCGTAATCCATAAAATCGATGGCCTCTTTCACCAGTAGCCGAGCGCTATCTTTTTCTTCGTCCTTAACTCCGTTTGCTAAATCAAGCACGAGTATATCTGGATTAAACACAGGGGCGTCTTGAAGGCGCTTAGGACTATTTCCTGGAATAATCAGCATACTTCTGTTATGACTCATCTTCAATTCTCCCTTTCCCTTAATCTAAGGCCTACCGTGAAGCCCTCTCTAATGCAGTCTGAACTCTCGCTCTGTAAGTGTAATCCAAAGCTCCTTTATCCTGAGCTTTGATGATTACATCTTCAACACCAAGTTCCTCAACTTTCTGACGGATTACTTTCTCGATTTGATGTCCAAATTGTTTCTTAATCACACTTTTCGTCTCTAGCTCAATCTGAATCCCACCCTCAGTATTGGGCGCAACGATAATTAAGACATCACTTGATTCAACCGCCCCAGCCTGTGCAGTTTTAATGATTTTCATACGTTAGACCTCCTAAAACTAATCTTACTCTGATTAACTGAGGAACTTAATTGAAGGGCGAGAACTTGCTTCTTTTGATCCCTATAAGCTTACGTTAGAGGATGCAACCCTTATCATTCTCAACAGATCTATGTTTTACATAGTAAAACTGTGTTTTAATATATTTATATTTATATAATAATATACTTTATACTATTTTTCAATATTTATTACAATATGCATCTGGATTGTCTACCGTCAACCTTCCCAAAGCTAGGAAAAGCTAAGTATATAAAAGATACAGCAAGACATACATTCAACAGTATGAATGTATAACTTGCTGCTCTGGGGCCACAAATTGGAATTCTGGCCAGTACCTTATGACTCAATAATCAATCGTTCAATATACAAGTTTAAAAAGTTCACTGGACAATGGTCTTATCCACACTTAGAGTAGCCACAGTGTGTACACACTACGCAGCCGCTTTCATGGTTGATGGGCATCCCACACTCTGGGCAAGCATTTTCAGATGCAACGCCTGCTCGGACTAATTTTCCAACGATCTTTTCTTTAGATGGTTTCCCTCGTTCGGCAGCACTTGATATTACAGCCTCAGGTGTTGTTTTCTTTGATACTCTTTGAACACTTTCAAAATCGATACCCACTTCATTATATTTCTTAATCACGCTGGCTATGGCATCGGGGCAGGAAGTGACGTTGACGCCTTCACGCCGCATACATGCCGGACAACGAATACCCTTGATCTGTTCAGTGATGGTATCAACTGACAAACCGGAACGCAGTGCAATCGAGATCAACCGGGCTGAAGCCTCAGATTGCGATGAGCAGCCTCCTGCGCGACCAGTATTCGTGAAAACTTCACAAATTCCCTTTTCATCCGCATTGACACTGACATAGAGGTTTCCGCAGCCAATTTTTATTTTTTCCGTAACCCCAATCGTAGTGGTGGGACGTGGGCGCGGAACGACTGTATCCACTTCCGGAATAAAGGGTGTCTTTGGAGGTAAAGCCTGACTAGACACTGATGTTTCTTCACCCTTCTTTTCGGGCTGGGCGGGTGCTTCTATGGATCCTATAGATAGCACCTGTTCCTCTCTACTTCCATCGCGATAAACGGTTAACCCTTTACAGTTCAGTTCATCTGCTAAGCGATAGGCTTCGGCAATGTCTTCACGTGTCGCGGAGTTGGCAAAGTTGATCGTTTTTGAGACCGCATTATCGGTATATTTTTGGAAAGCCGCTTGAATTCGAATATGCCACTGAGGCGCAATCTCTTGAGCCGTGGTAAAGACTTCCTGAACCCAGTTTGGTACTTCCGGTAAGCCAAGGACCGTTCCCTTTGCAGCAATCTTCTGCATCAATTCCATGGAATAAAAACCATATTCATGGGCAAACGCTTCGAAGAGTGGATTGACCTCGACTAAGGCCGTCCCATCCATCACTGTTTTAGTATAGGCAACCGCAAATAGAGGCTCTACCCCGCTGGAAGCACCGCAAATCATGGATATGGTTCCGGTCGGTGCAATCGTCGTTAACGTAGCGTTGCGCAGTTTCATGACTCCGTCATAAATTGAGCCTTCATAATTCGGGAAGTTTCCTCGTTCTTCAGACAAGCGTTGGGACTCAATACGGGCTTCTGTCTGAATAAATTTCATAACTTTTTCAGCATATTCAACCGCTTCTTCCGTGGCATATGATGTTTGAAGCAGAATGAGCATATCTGCAAAGCCCATCACACCAAGACCAATTTTCCGATTCCCTTTAACAACCTCATCAATGATTGGCAGTGGGTATTGATTTACCTCAATCACGTTGTCAAGAAAACGCACTGCCAAACGGATCACCTGACTCAAACGCTCCCAGTTAATGACCATTTTTCCGTTTTTCTCGATCACCATCAACTTGAGATTGATGGAACCTAAGTTGCACGCCTCATTGGGTAGAAGGGGTTGCTCACCACACGGATTGGTCGCTTCAATATTTCCTTGCAAAGGAGTAGGGTTTCCTTCATTCAAACGGTCAAGAAACACTATTCCCGGTTCTCCATTCTGCCAGGCATGTTCAACGATCTTATTAAAAATCTCCACCGCGGATAATGTCCCCGCTGGGGCACCCGTATGAGGGTCTATGAGATCATACGGACGTCCTTCACGGACAGCCATCATAAAATCTTCCGTAATCCCGACAGAGATATTAAAGTTTGTAATCTCTTTATTGTCTTCTTTACACTGAATGAAATCCACAATATCCGGATGGTCGACACGAAGAATCCCCATATTAGCACCGCGTCGAGTTCCACCTTGCTTTACCGCCTCCGTAGCAGCATTAAAAACCTTCATAAAGGAAATCGGGCCAGAGGCCACTCCGCCCGTGGAGCGAACCATGCTATTTTTAGGCCGCAAACGAGAAAAGCTAAAACCAGTTCCTCCACCAGACTTATGTATAATAGCAGCATTTTTTATAGCATCAAAGATTTGTTCCATACTATCTTCTATTGGTAAGACAAAGCAGGCACTCAATTGTCCGAGATCCCGACCAGCATTCATTAGCGTCGGTGAATTTGGCATGAATTCAAGATTTGCCATAATGTTATAAAATTCTTTAGCCAGGGCGGACGTCTTTTTTTTGCCCTTAGGGTATTTTTCCTCTTCAACTTCTGCAATCACACAGGCAACCCGATAGATCATATCTTCCGCAGTTTCAACCACTTGTCCGTCTACTTGTTTTAAATACCGTTTTGCCAAGACTACGCGCGCATTCGGCGTAAGATTAGCCTTAGGCCAGGTTTTTGGTGCTTGTCCTTCAAAACTCAACACGAATCCCCAACTTTCCTTCATCGATTCAATCTAGTTACTCTACTTCATAGTGCCCCGCTTTTCAATAAGCTCGTGTAATTCTTCCATAAAACGTTGTATGTCTCCAAACTGACGGTAGACGGAAGCAAAACGTATGTAGGCTACTTCGTCCAATTCAAACAGTTGTTCCAGCACAGCTTCACCCACTTGAGCACTCGAAAACTCGCGCTCATTGCTGTTACGGAGGATTTTTTCTATAGCATAAGCGGCGTCCTCGATCTGGTCCGTGGAAATTGGTCTTTTCTCACAAGCCCGTCGCATGCCAGCCATCATTTTGGAACGGGAGAAGTCTTCACGCCGTCCTTCTTTTTTTACGACAACAAGCGGGGAATCTTCAAATTTTTCAAAGGTGGTAAACCGACGCAAACAACGATCACATTCCCTGCGTCTTCGAACTGCTGTTCCTTCTTCCACCTGCCGTGAATCTTGAACCTTTGTGTCCTCGTTGCCGCAGAAAGGACAATGCACTGCTCCACCCCCAACATATAGTATGTTTTATATTTAACCATACTATATGTTGTGTGTCAAACCCTTTTTTTGTCTCTATCACGCTTTCTTTTACTCCCTTGTCCTATTTCTGCTGACTATCGCTATCTCTCTCATTATTCAGAAAGATTAGCTGGAAATATTGTAGTATTCATTTCGATATAAGGGCAGAATAGAACACGACACTCATATACACAATCACCGTTTGTAATTAGAGAGGAAGTGACGTAACTTTGAAAAAGAATCTTTCACCTGATAAAAATCCTAATCCTAATACCAAATCAACGCCCTTTAACCCTAAAGATCAACCGACCATGGACTCTCGAGATGGCCACGGCCTATCAAAAGACGAAGCCTTGCGCTCAAAGAAGTAGTTGTAAGAATAATATAGGGAGGCGTCTATCCATAAATCATTGGATAGACGCCTCCCTGCATACTCATTGCTTCCCATCTTAACCATTAACCAAGTGTGTCAGAGCGGGATACTCCTTATACAGTATCCTTCAGCTATGAAGCACGTTCTTTAGCATGTCCGGAATAATTCGTTGGATTTACGCAAAAGCTATCTAAACATTGAAAGAAACAGAAGGTGGATCATATTGAATCGTCTTATAACTAGATCGGGACAGAAGAAATCTAGTCAACCCACTGGAAATATTTCTCCTTCTTATAATAATTCAGCGGCACTTTCTAAAGATATAAATGAGAACCTAGCGACAATAAAAAAAATTTTTATCAATACTGATGACCTCATTATTCGAGAGTTTAAAATTGGAAGAGAACTACAAGTCAATGCTTTTGCCGTTATGCTCGTAGGTTTGATCAATGAAGCCTCTGTTAACGAACATCTTATTCGGCCGCTAATGTCTCTACACCTAGATATAAACAAGGAGCCTACCCTTAAAGTAGTTAAGGAAAGTGCTTTATTTGTTGCAAGCATTAAAGAAACGCTCAAGCTAGATGACACGGTGAGGGGTATATTATCCGGAGACACGGCTCTATTCATTGACGAGACGGACCGTGCGCTGATCGCTTCATTTCGAGGCTGGCCAGCTAGAAGCATTGTCGAACCGAAAACTGAGTCCGTTGTAAGGGGTCCGAGGGAGGGTTTTGTTGAATCTCTTAGTACCAACACTGCCCTTTTGCGTAGGAAAATTAAAAACCCGCAGTTGAAATTCGAGAAAATGACCGTTGGCAATCAGACAAGAACTGACATTAGCATTGCTTATATTAATAATATTGCCGACTCTAAGACAGTCCAAGAGGTCAAGGACCGAGTATCCAGGATCGATACGGACTCTATTCTGGAGTCCGGTTATATTGAGGAGTTTATCGAAGACGCACCTTATTCACTATTTCCAACCGTAGGGAATAGCGAAAAACCCGATATTATTGCCGCAAAATTATTGGAGGGAAGAATAGCCGTACTGACAGACGGAACGCCTTTTGTCTTAACCGTCCCTTACTTATTTATCGAAGCGTTTCAAGACAGTGAAGATTATTATGCTCGGCCCTATTTTTCGACGTTTGTTCGATGGCTTCGTTGGTTAGCTTTTTTAATCTCCGTTTTTTTGCCAGCTTTATATGTCGCTATAACAACGTTTCACCAGGAATTATTACCAACGTCCCTGTTGATCAGTATTGCTAGTTCCCACGAAGGGATCCCTTTCCCCACTATAGTGGAAGCTGTTCTTATGCAAATAGCCTTTGAAATTTTGCGTGAAGCTGGACTACGCTTACCTAAAGCGGTGGGGCAAGCCGTTAGTATTGTGGGAGCCCTGGTTATTGGCGAGGCTGCTGTGTCAGCAGGATTGGTCGGTTCCCCCATGGTCGTTGTGATGGCACTTACAGGAATTTCCTCGTTTGTTGTTCCGACTTTAACGGATGTCACTACTGTCACCCGCTTTATTCTCCTTCTCTTAGCAGGTTTTTCTGGTTTATACGGAGTCATCCTAGGGTTTGCGGGTATTATTACACATCAGCTTTCTCTTAGATCGTATGGGCAACCCTATTTGTCTCCACTGGCACCGCTAAACGTTTCTGACCTTAAAGATGTCATAATTCGTGCTCCTTGGTGGGCTATGAATACTAGACCTAATAGCCTAAGCAAAAACTCACGCAGACAAAAAAAATCTTTGATTCCCCATCCACCGCGGGAAGAAAATGACACTTAGCAAGTGATACTCCCCAAAAAGGAGAACTACAGTCAGAAGACGCTAAAATAAGTCCAAAACAGCTTATCTTGCTGATTGTTATCAGCAGGATGGTCATTATAATCACTTTTTTTCCGGTCTTGGATAGCCCTCCTGGAAATCAAGACGTATGGCTGGCTTTGCTATTAAGTATTCCTATGCATTTATTATTGTCAGTTCCAATCTATTTGTTATGGAAGCGGTTTCCCAACCAATCCTTCATTGAATATAGCCAGACAATCCTTGGCCAAGCGGGAAAATTAGTTGGACTTCTTTACGTTCTATATTTCCTTCATGATGTTTCTATGTTCTTATACCGATGGAGCGCCTTCCTTACGACGGCTATTATGCCCGAAACTCCCGTTCTCTTTATCCTGATCTTTCTTTTACCTTTTTGTGCTTATGCGGTTCTTAAAGGCATTGAAGTGATTACACGATTTGCTGAGCTTTTTGCGCCGTTTATTTTCGCTGGAATCATAATAATTTTTCTGCTGCTAGCTAAAGATATGGATTTAAAAGTGTTCTCCCCTTTCCTGGAAAAGAGCTTCTTTTCAATATTATTGGGCGCCTTAGTAACGGCTTTAAGAACTTCAGAAATCTTAATCTTTGCTATGCTTCTGCCTTATGTGACAATAAAAAAAGCTAAAGAAGTCAGATCAATGTTTTTGTCCACCTATTCAATTCTGGCCTTTTTCTGGATTATTTGTGTCATAGTAGTCCTTAGTACACTAGGGCTTGATTTGCCAAAGGTTCTACAGTTCTCATACTTCGATGCAGTTAGATTAATCAGTATCGGTGGCTTTATTGAACGGATAGAATCTATTCATCTCTCTATGTGGCTTATCAGTGGATATTTAAGAGTAGCCTTGTATTTCTTTGTGATCGTAATAGGATTGAGTCAGGTGTTTGGCTTGAAAAATTATAAACCACTTGTCATTTCTATTCTTACCATTCTTATTCCCATATCTCTAGCCATCCAGACTAATATCACAGACTTAAATCAATTCCTGAACTACCATATAGAACCATGGTATAACCTGTTTTTCATTTTCATTATACCTGTTACCCTTCTCTCTATTGCTATGATACGGAAGCAAGGTGACATTAAGCCATGAAAAAAGTGCTTACCACAATAGCGTGTATCCTTCTATTAACGATGCTCCCTGGTTGTTGGAATAGACGCGAACTCAATACCCTATCAATCGTTCAAGCTGTAGGAATTGATCGAACTGATACAGGTCAAATTAGCGTATCTCTCCAGATACTAAAACCCAATGCCATCAAATCCTCGACTTCAGAAAAGGACGTTGGTTCGAAAAGTGTTTGGGTTGTTACAAGTGAGGGAGAAACCGTTTTTGATGCACTGCGCAATTCTTCTATGCAAACCGACCGGAAAGCATATTTTCCCCATAACACCGTCTACGTCCTATCTGAGGAGTTAGCTAGGGAAGGAATTGGGGATGAATTAGATCTATTAGGGCGGGATCCTGAGTTTCGTAAATTACCCTACGTCTTCATCACCAAAGGTAAAGCCGAAGATATTATCAGAAGCAGCCATGAACAAGAAAAGATTCCGGGCCAGGCAATCCAGAAAATGGCGGAAATATCGTTCGCGACGTCTAAAATTCCAAAAATTAACTTCCTTGAATTACTGAAAAACCTTGCCAGTAAAACAAACGACTCAATCATTCCCGGTATTACTTTAGTACCGGATAAATCAGAAGAAAGCATGAAGAATTTTGTTAAACTTGAGGGGACTGCAATCCTAAAGAAGGACAAAATGATTGGCTGGTTTAAGGGAGAAGAAACCAGAGGCGTGCTATGGATTTTGGGTAATGTAAAAAGTGGTATTCTCGTCGTTCCAACGCCTAACGACGAAAATAAGAAATCTGGCATTGAAGTGATTAAGGCAAATAGCCGAATCGTAGCCGAGAGGGTCGACGGTAACCTTGAAATCACCGTTAACGTTCATGCAGACGGTAATCTTGGAGAACACATGGGCCACGAAGATTTGGTCAATCCTGAAGATTTTAAAGAACTTGAAGAATTGATGGCCTCAGCCATCGAAGAAGAAATAAGGAGTGCTGTAGATAAAGCCCAGGAATGGGAGGTGGACATATTTAAGTTTGGAACAGAAGTTCATCGTCAATTACCTAAAGAATGGCCGGAACTAGAAAAAAACTGGCGTGAAGAATTTCCAAAGATAAAAGTAAATATCGTCGTCGACACAACGCTGCACTGGGCAGGATTAATGAAAAAATCAATCCAACCACCAACCAAAGAAGGAGGAGAGAATCAATGAAAATCTACCTCTCTGTTCTCATCCTTATTATTGTCACAGGTATTTTAGCCCTTGTGGACCTTCCCACGCTATTTAAGAATAAGGAGTATAAACAACTATTCATCGTCGTTAGTCTCTTTAGTATTGGGTTTATTTTAAACTTTCTGCTGATCATTGGCGTAAAACTACCTAATCCCAATAAATTTATAGTCTTTGTTATGGAAGTATTAGTACCAAAATAGCACCTTCAGTAGTTCAGTACAAACGAAAAGACTACCTCATAAATGAGGTAGTCTTTTCGTTTGTTTACCTGGCGATGACCTACTTTCCCAGGGGCTTGCGCCCCAAGTATCATCGGCCCTGGAGGTCTTAACTTCCGTGTTCGAGATGGGAACGGGTGGAACCCCT
>DASRMG010000093.1:0-2532 GCA_035648035.1 Desulfosporosinus sp.
GTATCAATAGACAAGATATATTCGGCGATGATGCAGACAGGCAGAGATTTATAAACACGTTGAATGTATATAAAGAAAAAAGTGAATATGAATTATATGGCTATTGTCTAATGAATAACCATATCACTACAGCGTTATTTAAAAAAAAGGTAGACAAAACAGATTTAATGTGCTAAATTAGTAATGAGGACTCGGAGGTAGACAAAGATACATTACAGGGCTAACTCTGTCCTCAAAGCTGAAAGGATTAGTTGCTATGAAATCAGACAATGTTTTTCATTCTATCGATGACACACCATTGGTGGAAGAAATACTTAATATAATACCTTTTCTAAAAATTGAACTGGTCAGTCGCACCGAACTGGAAGCGCTCTGGAACCAGCTTGTTAAAGCCTATCATTATTTAGGATATAACAAAATGATCGGACCACGAGTCAAGTATCTTGTGTGGTTTAATAAACGTCCGATTGCTGCCATCAGTTATAACCAGGCTTCTTATAGACTTGGCGTGCGGGATACCTTTATCAACTGGAGCATAGAAGAGCGCAAACAGTCTTTACCCCATATTTTGAACAATAATCGCTTTCTGATCTTACCATGGGTGCACGTTAAGAATCTTGCTTCACATATAATAGCGCTCTCCATAAAGCACCTTAAACACGATTGGCCGCTGCTGTACCAAATAGAGCCCTATATGTTAGAAACCTTTGTGGATCAAGGCTTATACAAGGGGACTTGCTATAGGGCTGCAAACTGGCTCTATGCCGGAGAAACCGGCGGATATGGAAAAATTGGAATCACCTATCAATATCATGGCAACAAAAAAGGAGTGTTTTTATATCCACTGAAGAAAAACTTCAAACAATTAATGGGTTGTACAGGAAAGCCCCTCCGGGTCCTCAAAAATAACAAACATCTGGAGAGGATTACGATGCAACTTCAAAAAAACACTTGGCATGAAGGACTCCTAGAAGAGGCCAATGTACGAGGTATTGTGGATAAATTACCGGAAATGCTCATAAAATTTATGGAGCCTTTTCAAAGTTGTTTTAAACGTTCCGAGCAAATCTTCAATCTAAATGTGTATATCAAGGGATTATTGAGCAATTTGAAACGGAAGTCGGCAGAACCCATTGCTTTAGAATATACGGATAATCCAAGAGGTCCCCGTAATTTGCAGCATTTCATGAAGGAATCCAATTGGAACGATGCAGAAGCCTCGAAAATTTATCAAGAGGGTCAATCTGAGTGCCTTTCAGACCTTGAAGGTATGATTACTGTCGATGAAAGCGGCTTTCGAAAGAAAGGTAAGAATTCTGTGGGCGTGGCACGTCAATATTGTGGTAGCGTCGGAAAAGTAGAAAACAGTCAAGTGGGTGTTTTTGTAGGCTATTCCGGGCCTAAGGGCTACGGTTTGATTTCGGCACAGCTTTTCATGCCAGAAAAGTGGTTTGGCGAAGATTATAAAGAGCTCAGAAAAGAGTGTGCTGTGCCAGAGGGTCTAACCTTCAAGACTAAACCGCAAATCGCTCTGAATACGGTTAATAAAATCAAGGAATCGGATCTATTTAAGGCAAAATGGATAGGCGTGGATTGTCTTTATGGGAACAGTAAGGAATTTCTCGAAGGCATCTCGGATGACTATTGGTATTTCGCCGACGTTCACCACGATTCACTAGCTTGGCGCGTTCAACCAACCTTTGAAGTGCCTGAGTATAAAGGGAGAGGTCCACGCCCTACGAAAGTGGCAGCAACCACTCCAGCAGAACGTGTTTCTAAAATCGCTGAGGATGATACGATACCCTGGATAAAGATGCAGCTTGGTGAAGGATCAAAAGGACCGATTTATTCGGATATCAAATGTCTTCGAATTTTTCGAGCCTTTGAGAATGAAACGGGTAAAGATCCCCTAAAAACATGCTGGTTATTTATTCGCCGTTCAGAAGACGGGGTGATCCGGTATTCTGTCAGTAATGCACCTGTTGAGACTCCGATCTCTGAACTGTGCAAAGCATCGTTAATGCGCTGGCCTATTGAGCAGTGCTTCAATGAAGCCAAAGACGAATTAGGCATGGATCAGTATGAATTCAGATCTTGGACTGCCTGGCATCGCCACATGCTTTTGGTGTTCATAGCCAGTTCATTTCTGTTGGAAATAAGATTGCTTGTGACTGATAAAAAAAAAGTCCGATCTTAACTCATCCAATGGCTCTCTTGCTTGTTGTCGCAGCCTTGTCAGGTGATCGAAAGATTATACAGAAGGCTCTAAGAATTGTAGATTACCATCTTCGGCGTAACTATAGTGCGTATAAGTCCCATAGCTTAAAGAAATTAAAGATGGAACTTACTGGGTAAAAATAAGTCACGCTGTAGTGATAGAACCACTTATTTGTGCTTGGTGCGAGCTGGGAACGCAGCGGGCAAATAGCCCACGAGCGCTTCACTTGCTTTAAATATAATGAAGAAGCAATTGTAAGTTTCTGAATCACAGTGGATATATCCACCAGGTAAAGCCCAACTAGCAGCCTGTAC